>JAUILX010000138.1 GCA_030433395.1 Chlamydiia bacterium | reverse complement strand
CGCATAACGTCTGCGTAATACTCTGCAAAGTCAATGGCCTCGGAGACTTCACTATCAGCTTCAGAGAAAGATTTACCGCCATCTTTTATCATAGCTCCGATGAGATCGCCTCGATTTTTGCGCAGAACAGCACTTAGTTTTTTGATGCAGGCGCAGCGTGTGGTGATCGGGACGTTAGCCCAGTGTTGTTCGTGGCCTTTTGCCACGATGAGGGCTTTATCTAGTTCTTCGGTTGTTGCAGAGGAGTAATTGTAGCAGGGTTGCAGGGGCTGAGATTTATCCCATCCATTTCCCAAAGGAGGATTGTGATGGATGGTTTGACTGCCGATAATAAGAGGAATGGGCTTAATGGTTTTGTTTTTCCACTTGTCAGTGATGCTTTTGGCCCACTTTGCATTTTGGGGAAGAGAAAAGTCTGTGTCAGGCTCGTTTTCAAAAGTCATCGCAGGCGACGGTTTAGGATGATGATTGCGATCTTGGTTGCGCCTGCAGCTGTGATCGAGTTGATTAAGCTCTTTGCAGCTTTCTAAAAACATGGTGACTTGCATATCCCATTCATCTGAGCCAGGTTCCAGGCCAAAGCTGTAGCGCAAAAAATTGTCGGGACCTGTGTTCTCATCAAGCCGGCGAAAAAGATAGGCTAAGGCGTGTTGGAAATCTTTTGCAGTTGCAATCGGTGCATAAAGCAAAACACTTCCGCAAAGAGCATGAATAACGTCGCGGTAGTGGTTGCACATTCCCTCTAGCATCTCAAATTCTACAGTTTCTTCCACACCGCGCTCAGTGCGCAGGATCAGCGCGTAGGCAATATCGAATAAATTGTGGGAGCCAACACCGATATGAATAGCGCTCATGCGCTCTGGATGCATGGCAAAATCGAGCATCATTTTAAAATTACCATCGGTTTCAACTTTATTTTGGTAAGGAGCCCGTGGCCAACCCTTAATTGAGGCCTCAACATCTTCCATCGCAATATTTGCCCCCTTGACAATGCGAATGCGGATGGGGGCGCCACCATTTTGAATGCGCTCTTCGGCCCAGGCGGTTAGGTGCTGCAGGTGGTCAAAAGATTCGGGAAGGTAGGCTTGTAGAGCGATACCTGCAGTGAGCGAATGGAATTCTGGTTCGCAGAGCACTTTTTTAAACAGGTCAATTGTGAGATGCGTGTCGCGAAACTCTTCCATGTCTAGGGTAACAAGTTTGGCAGGGTAGCAAATCATGGCAGCTCGGTAGAGCTCTCTCAGGCGTTCGGCAAGCTTGTTCAGAGTGTCTTCCCATGCAAGCGGATTGATTTGTGAATAAAGAGAGGAAATTTTGACTGAGACGCACTCGACGTCGTCCTTCATGAGGTCGTTGAGGTATATGTTTAAGCGTCGCTGGGCCTCTTGCTCACCAAGGATAGCTTCACCGAGGTGGTTAATATTGAGGCGAAAGTTTTGTTGGCGGCGTTTGTGAAGGTGGCGAGTGAACTTTTCGTGCTCACCGGGAATAATAACGTGGGAAGTCATTTGCCTTAAAGAGCGCATGGCCATTTTAACGGTAAAGCCTGGGAAGGTTTGACCAAGCAGGCGAAATACGCATAGCTTAAATTTTTTTATTGGGGTAAGAAAGCGCGGCAGACCATAAAGGTCGAGGAGATGGCAAATCTGTTCGGTGGCTTTCACAGGATTTGCGGTGCGAAAGGAGCGATCTGTAAAAGCTGCTGAAAACGCCTTGCCGCGAGCATCGTGCATCATGCGAAAAAGCTCTGCCTGTCTAGACTTTTCCGCTTTTGACTGGATGCGCAAAGATTCAGAAAGAAGGTGTTGAGCAAGATTAAGCGCTTCTTTCTTTCTCTTATCGGGATCGAGAGGCGCCTCACTTTTAACATCATCAAGGAGGGCTTTTGCCTCATCCATGTGAGAGGAATCTTTATCTGGCATACCATCAAGTTACTCTATTTTCCTTTCCTAGAAAAGACAATTTCGCTTTTAATAGTGGTATATGAGGTATATCTTTTTACTTTTGCCGATTTTTTTATTTAGCCAAGTCCAATTAGGAGTTGACGCATTTTTTGAAGATGGGCATGCAGAGCGGCTCAAAGGCAAAAACGTTGTCCTTGTAACAAATCACACAGCTGTTGATCAAAATTTGTGTTTGAGTGCAGATCGCTTTTTAACAGCACCGTTTAAGCTTGTAGGGCTTTGGACACCTGAGCATGGATTGCAAGGTTTGTCTTATGCTGGAGAGCATGTTGCAGATTCAAAATACAAAAATAGCGTGCCCGTCTTTTCTTTGCATGGCGACAGCAAACGCCCGCCAAAAGAGACGTTCAAAGGTGTCGATGTGGTTATCTATGACATTCAAGACATTGGCCTGCGCTCATACACTTTTGCAAGTACGTTGTATGTAGTGATGGAAGAAGCTGCTCGCTTTAAAATCCCTGTGATCGTATTGGATAGGCCTAATCCATTGGGGGGAGTGATGGTGGACGGTCCGATGCTATCGCAGAATCTGCGCTCGTTTGTGGGGTACTTAAATGTGCCTTATTGCCATGGGATGACAATTGGAGAACTCGCACAATTTTTCAATAGCGAATACAAGGTGCGATGCGATCTAAAAGTTGTGCCGATGAAGCATTGGACGCGCTCGATGAGTTATCGGGATACAAAACTGAAGTGGATTCCGACAAGCCCTCACATTCCTGAGATGGATACGCCTCTTTATTGCGCTACTACCGGCGTTTTAGGGGAGCTTGGCATTGTAAATATAGGTGTTGGATATACGCTTCCATTTAAATTAGTGGGAGCTCCGTGGATCAATGCTGAGATTTTTGCAAAGACATTGAATGACCAGAAGCGATTAGGAGTTCGATTTATCCCCTTTCATTATCGCCCTTTTTACGGGCTTTTCAAAGGACAGGATTGTCATGGTGTGATGATCGATGTCACAGATTCAGGTTCCTATCAGCCGATCAGCACTGGCTACATGATCACAGGCGTATTAAAAAGTTTGTACCCAAAGCCCTTTTTAGAGCAAATCAGTAAAGCCACACAACTGCGAAAAAATCTCTTTTGTAAAGTCAATGGCACTGATACAATATTAAAGTATTTGTTGACAGATCCGTACCCAGCTTGGAAGTGCATTTCTTATGATCAAAAAGAGCGCGAAGCCTTTAAGAAAACCCGCGAAAAGCACCTGCTTTATTAATTAACGCGAGTTGCGGATCAACTCCCTTGAACTGGCCCATCTTTTGGCGATCTTTCTAGGAAAAACTGCTTGAGGATAGCGCGTTGGCTATCCACTGC
>JAUILX010000137.1 GCA_030433395.1 Chlamydiia bacterium | reverse complement strand
ACCAAGTCAACCAACCTATAAGAAAGTGAATCCATCTCAAACACCTATTCTTTATTATGTCATAGCATCCAACGATGTCTCACTCGGATCCTTGTATGAATATGCCTATACCTACTTAGGCCTGCGCATGTCGCTTGTCAATGGCGTCAGTGAGATCAACACATACGGCTCGCCATATGCCGTGCGCGTGCAAGTGGATCCAGCAGCACTTGCCGCACGCGGCATTGGCATTAACGAGGTTGCCCAAACCGTCGTCAATGCCAATCCCGACCTGCCGGTTGGTGTTTTGTATGGGCCCAACGTCGAATTTAATATTGATTCAAACGGACAAATTGGCAGTGCCAAAGGCTATGAGTCTTTAATCATACGCAATAATAATGGAAACATGGTGCGTATCTCTGATGTCGGACGCGCTTTAGATAGCACCCAATCAGATAAATTAAACCTAAGCTATTTTAATGAAGAAGGTAAAAAAGAGTCGTGCATTGTTTTAGCCGTTATCAAAGAAGCTGGACAAAACGCCATCAAAGTGATTGACGGCATTCAAGAGATGATGCCCTCTCTTCTCAAATCGATACCTAAAGAAGTCAACGTTTACACACTCTTTGATCAATCAGAATGGATTATGGATTCTGTCCACGATGTCCAAACCACACTTTTTATTGCCTTCGTTCTCGTCTGCGTGGTCATCTTCTTCTACCTTGGAAAAGTTGTGAATACAATCATCCCCCTCGTTGCAATCCCCATGGCCATTATTGGCACATTTATGGTCATGTACTTGCTTGATTTTAGTATCGATATGCTCTCTCTTATGGCACTCACACTTTCAATTGGCTTTTTAGTCGATGATGCCATTATCGTGCTTGAAAACGTCTTTCGCCACATTCAAATGGGCAAAAACCGCATGCAAGCAGCCCTCGATGGTTCGTCACAAATTGCCTTCACAGTTGTTTCAACAACGCTTAGCCTCTGCTCCGTCTTTATCCCAATGATTTTCATGGGGGGCATCGTCGGACGTATTTTTCGCGAATTTGCTATCACGATCATTATCGCTGTACTGTTTTCATCGCTAATTGCGCTAACGCTAACCCCTTTGCTTTGCTCACGTTTTGTAGCAGAGAACCACGAAGAAAAAAAGAAAAACTGGCTCGAAAAAATTTCCGACAAAGTCAACAACGGCCTGCTCAACCTTTATAAGCGCTGCTTTACAAAAGTGCTGAACTGGCAAAAACTCACCCTCTTAGTAGGTCTTGGATGCGTTGTTGTTTCAGGATACCTATTTACAGCCTTACCCAAAGACTTTTTTCCATCTCAAGATTTAGGCTTCATACAAGGCTTTTCACAGTCGCTCGATGGCACATCACCCTTTAAAATGATTGCCTATCAAGAAGATATCGACACAAAAATAAAGTCAAATAAAAACGTCGAAAGTTTTGTCAGCGTAGGAGCCTATCCAACCGATAACCAAGGCATCATGTTTGTCCGTTTAAAACCGTACAATAAACGTCAATCCATGCGCGATGTCATCCTTGAACTACTTCCAGAATTCAACAGCATTCCAGGCGTGCAAGCTTTCTTAAGGCCACTTCCTTTAATGAGTTTAGATGTCGGCACCTCTTCCGCTCAAGGCGCCTATCAGTACAACCTGCAAAGCTTTGATAGCACAGGTCTTTATACAAGCGCTCAAAAACTCATAGATAAGCTTAAACAAACCCCCGGATTTGTCCAAGTTTCAAGCAACATGCACATCGCAGAGCCCCAGCTCAGCATCAACATCGATCGAGACCGCGCCTACGACTTAAATGTCAGTGCCAATGATATCGAACAAGCCTTGATGCTCGCCTATTCAGGTGGGAAAATCACAACCATCAACTCTCCCATAGACCAATACGATGTTATCATCGAAACACTTCCTGGGAGTTATAAAGATCCCGGAAAGCTCAACTTGCTATACGTCAGCGCAAATGCTAACGACCCAAATCCGCCCCAAACACAGCAAACCAATACAACACAACAAACTAAAGCCCGAGGAGCTACACAAGTCCCATTAAGCGCTGTGACCACATGGAATGAATCCATAGGCCCGCTTCTAATCAACCATTACAACACACAAACCTCCGTGACAATCACCTTCGATCTTGACAATATCGCCCTCTCTGATGCCCTGTTGACATTAGATAACTACGCTCAAGAGGTGATGCCAAGCACCGTAACATCTGAAATTGTCGGCTCGGCACAAGTCTTTCAGTCCTCCTTTGCAGACATCTCATTTCTTTTCATCATTGCCGTATTTGTGATCTACGTCATTTTAGGCATTCTTTACGAAGACTTCGTTCACCCTATGACCGTGATGTCAGCGCTGCCCCCAGCAACCGTTGGAGCGATGCTCACACTCGTTCTCTTTGGAGAAACACTCTCGTTTTACGCAATGGTCGGAATCATCATGCTCGTGGGCATTGTACTGAAAAACGGAATCATGATGATTGACTTTGCAGAAGACTACATGAAGTCAGGAGACAAAGGATATGTCGAAGCAATCACCGCAGCTTGCTTTGACCGTCTAAGGCCCATTCTCATGACCACTTTTTCCACCTTTATGGGAGCACTTCCCATCGCCATCGGCATCGGTGGCTCCACAGCTGCAGGTCGCATTCCACTAGGTTTGTGCATCTGCGGCGGACTGCTCTTCTCCCAAGTCCTAACGCTCTTTCTAACCCCGGTAGTCTTTATCCACCTCGAGCGCATCCGCGCGCGCCTCACCAATAAAAAGTTGAAACCCAGCCAAGAATAAGATAGACTGAAGGGCATGGATTACAAAGAGACAGTCAGGCGATGTCTAACCAGGATTGCTGAGCATCAAAACACCCTATCAATTGCAACGAGCCAAGATGTTATCATCATAAACGTATTTATACCGAATGGAACTCATAAATCGGTTTTGGGCAACGCGAAAGCTTTCGAAATTTGCCGATCTTAAGTAACCTAATATTAAAAATATGAGGCCACTTAAGATCGACGAATTGCGGTGCTTCTGAAGCCGCCGAAAATCCGATTTTTGAATTCCATTCGGTATAGAGGTTCACAAGCCGCTTTACGCATTCAACCACCTCCCAAAATAGACCAGAAAACAGCAGACAGCCTTATACACCTTTTGCATTTTTCAAGAAGAATGTTATACTAATTGAAAATATTAGCATTACATTATAGCCCAATCTCGAGAACATAAAGAAGTCACAAATTCTGGTTCCTCAGAAAAATCATTCCACGCTTCAGCACACGCGTTCAACAGATCTTCATCTCC
>JAUILX010000136.1 GCA_030433395.1 Chlamydiia bacterium | reverse complement strand
CTATTAACCAACAAACATAATGCTTGCGTATGCCCAGCCTGGTCGCCCGATGGCCAAAAGATTGCCTATTCTGCAAAGATAGAGGGCATCAGACAGATTTGGATATATGACCTTCAGTCAAAAGGAATTATTCAGCTGACAAGCGGTCCGCATCATAAAGAAAACCCTACCTGGGCGCCTGATAGCCATCATCTAATGTATAACACTACAGATGGCGATATTTATGATTTATATCTTATAAACCTCAACGATCCAACGCCTGCTCGCATTACAAATGGATCGGGTATCAAGCACTACCCTTCTTGGGGTAGTTAAGGATTCCACTCCATGCCTAGATACTTGTCAGAGTTGAGCCCTTGTCTAAGAAAATTACTTTGCTTAAATCCGACAGCACGAACAAAACTTGAATAGGTGTGATTAAATTTATGAAAATTTGTTACAATAGAACGGGTATTTGGAAAACGCTTCATCCCACAAAAAATCAACTCACTGCCAATTCCTTTTCCCCAATAGTCTGGATCAATACATAGTTGGGTAATATAAAGCTGGTCTGGCATCTCTGTCTGTTTATAGCAAACAAAGCCAATAACATTGCCTTTGATTTTTGCACGCGCTAGATACCCAATTTTATGAGTACACTGAGACTTGACAGCTTCAAATAATTCTTTGATGTGCTTTGATTTATCTTCAACGCCTAGCTCATGAGGCGAAATATTTGAGTAAGCCTGCCATAAGCCTCGAAAGAATATAGACTCCTCTATTTCTAAAGACTCTTGATCCACCCATTCTATTGTCACTGCATCACCTGACTTATCTACAAACGCAAAGTCTGCTTTAACAGTCGTTGCTATCAAGCAAACAGCGCAAAAAAACCATTTTTTGATCATCTCTAATCCGGGTTATAAGCAAATTATACTTAAAAAAAATTTACTCGCAAGCTTTCTAGAGTTTTTTTGATCTTGAGGAAAATCTAGCAACGCGTTACAACTGTTGTAACCAGTACAGGGGAATTGTATGAAAAAAATCCAGGCACTTTCAATTTTATGTTTATTAGCGTTACTCACATCCTGCCAAAGTCGATCTGGGGCTACTTGGGAAGACACAAAAACAGCATCGCGCTACCTCCAGCGTAAGGGCAAGTCTCTCTTTGGCCAGAACAACGAGTCGAGAATGTTAGCATACGATGACGAATTTTGCGGCCCAGTCGAGATAGAATGCATTCCTCTTGCCGATGCAGATTTAAAAGAGCACGTCTCAGTGCCTCAACCCAAAGCAAACCCCGGTGAAGGACGCATCCCAAGTATTGATATGTTTATCAAACCTATGGGTGAACTGGCATCTATTTTCCGTACAATGCACTTCAACACCGATGAGCATATTTTGCGAGAAGAAGCAGATAAAGCGTCTATTTCAAAAATTGCCAGCTACTTAAAAAAACACAAAAACGCCATCATCTTCATTGAAGGACATTGCGATGAGCGCGCCTCAGAAGCTTATAATTTGGCCCTTGGCACCCGCAGGTCTAATTTTGTACGGGAACAGCTCGTTAAAAATGGCGTTAATCCAAACCAAGTCTACACAACCTCATATGGAAAAGCACGACCCGTGGATTTAGGACATACCCGTACTTCTTGGAAAAAGAATAGACGTGCCGACTTTAAGATCCATAACATGGGGACTGCTCGATGAAACGGTGGTCAATGTTTCTGATCATGCCACTTTGCTTAATCCTATCAGGCTGCGCAGCAGCGATGATGGGCAGCGGTTCTAAAAACGACAAACATCAAACTGAAATGGCACTGCATAAAGCACGCACTGACTTAGAAGAACTACGTTGTGACCTCAATTCTACCCAATCGCAACTGCAAATTCTTTCTAATAAAATGAATCTTCAAGAGCAATCGGTAGCTACACTCAAGCAAGAAACCATTAACCAGCAGCAGACCAAGCTCGACCAAATGGATACAATCCTAACCAAGCTTGAAAAACAACTCAAAACCGTGGCAAAGCTTCAGGCAGAAACGTTTGAAGATCTACAAGGCCTTGCATCACAAGCAACCGATGCTCAGACAGCTCTATCGCAGTATAAAGAAAAAATGAGCGAGGTTGAACATAAGCTTGCCGCACAAAACCAGCAAATCGAAGATATCGCTAAATCTAAAGACCTCGACGGGGTTCTTAGCCAAAAAGACGAGAGTCAACAAGAGACGTAAGGGGGAAACATGTCTCAGAAAAAACGCATTTTGCTCATCGAAGATGAGGGAGATATTGCGGCATTATTAAAACTACAGGCAGAATTTTATGGCTTCACTCTTCACGTTGAAGTTGATGGCGTAAATGGCTTCAATGCTGTCCTGCGAGAAAAACCTGACTTAGTGATTCTTGACATCATGCTTCCAGGTCAGAATGGCTACGATGTATGCCGTAAAATCAAAAACCATCCTGATATACGTCATATTCCTGTCATTATCTTATCTGCGAAAGCAGAAGAGCTCAATGTCATTTTAGGTCTTGAATTGGGCGCTGATGACTATGTTGCCAAGCCCTTTTCTCCTAAAATCCTCTTCTCGCGTGCAAAAGCTATTTTAAGGCGCAGCAAAGAAAATGAGAAAAGCCCCAAGCTGATTAAATTTGCCGATTTCTGCATGGATGTTGACCGTTATCTGCTTCGAAAAAGTGATAAATCCATTAACCTCACATTATCAGAATTTGGTATCTTAAGACGGCTGCTTTCGAATCGTGGGCGCGTCATGACGCGCAATCAACTCCTCGATGATGTGAATAACGACGATGCATTCATTGTCGATCGCAACATCGATGTTCACGTTGCCGCACTGCGCCGAAAGCTTGGCCCTAATTTCAAGTCCATTGAAACAGTCCGTGGTGTAGGGTACCGATTTGTCGAAGCAAACACCGAATAACCTTAAATCGGCTCTTGCTGCGCTCAGCGTTTATTTTCTAGACAACTTTGCACTTGCCATTGTCTACCCAATCTTTACTCCACTCCTTTTTGGACATCACAGCGCTCTGCTGAATTCATCTGTAAGTGGACGATTTGCATACCTTGGAGTTTTAATTGCAGCATTTCCTCTGATGCAACTGTTTGGCTCACCCATCATTGGAGGAATCTCTGACCGTATAGGTCGTAAAAAAGCTTTTTATCTAACTTTGATTGGCGAGGCGACGGGATTTGTAATGTCAGCGATAGCCATCAAGCAAAATAGTTACTCTTTTTTACTGTTTAGCCGCTTATGGACGGGATTTTTTGCTGGGAATTTAACGGTTTGTCTAGCTGTCTTTGCCGACATGAACG
>JAUILX010000008.1 GCA_030433395.1 Chlamydiia bacterium | reverse complement strand
TGAATAAATAACAAGATCCACGCAGCCATAAAAAACATGTAAAGCCAGTTGTTGCAAATGCCATTACAATGAAACCAAAAGCCGCAGAAAGGTTAAGAAATCCACTTATGATGTAGAGGAAAATTGGTGCAAGTAGCACACCACAAAAACTTAAGAAGTTGTTAGCTGCAATCACCTGGCCGCGATGATGATGTGCGCTATAGGTTTGAACAAAAGAGTCGAAAGGGATAATAAAAAATCCGCTGATAAAACCGAGAAAAAACAAGGAAGTCATAACACTGGGGATTGAATGGCGCGCAAAGTAGAGAATAAGTAACGTAATGATGATTCCAATGCCTGCAAGGCACGAAAGACCGATTTCAACTTGATGCTTTGAGATGCGCCCAGCGAGCTGAGCTCCGCAAGCAATTCCAATAGCACACAGCAAGAAAAGGTAGCCCCCTCCAACTTCGCTTAACCCAAGAGAGTTAATAGCAAAGGGGATGATATTAAGCTGTAAAAACGCCCCAATGAATAAAAAGAATGCTGAACCTGAAATTGCAATGAGTAAAAAAGGCACGGATTTACACTGGCCTAAGGTGTGAAAGATAGAGCGTATAAAAAGTGGGGAGATTTTACGATCTGTATCCTTGGCAGGGACATAGGGAATAAATAAAGAGGTGCCCCATCCAATGATTGCAATCCCTAGACAGACAATGCCTGCAAATACAAAATTCTTATTGGTTATTTGAGTGATGAACGAGGCTAAAAATGTCCCAATGATGATGGCTAGGTAGGTCGCAGATGTGACAATGCCATTGGCTTTTGAGATTAAACCTTTTGAAACAAGCTCTGGAATAATGCTGTACTTTGGGGGGCTAAAGAGAGCGCTTTGAAGCGAGAGTAAAAACATCAAAGTATAAAGACCTGCCTGGCTTTTATAAGCAAAGGCAACAATTCCTAAAGCCATGATAACAACTTCAAGGACTTTCAAAGCGATCAGCAGGCGCTGTTTGCTGAATCGGTCTGCTAAAACACCCGCGTTGGAAGAGAATAGAAGAAATGGGGCAACATAAACCACCCCAACCCAAAATAAAATCTCACTTGACTCTCCTGCCCCGAGCAGATTGATCAAAAGGAATACAATCAGGTACTTAAATATGTTATCGTTAAGGGATCCCATGAATTGCGTTAGATTTAAAAATGCTATGGGATGTTTTGAAATCGATGTTTTCGTCATAATGCAATCATAGCAAAAAGTGAGATTATGAAATGAGCTCTGTTATTTACAGCAATTCCTTCGAAAAGCTGTACCAATCTTTGAAGGAAGAGCTCTTTCAATCGAGCAATCCCTTAAAGCCCAAAATTATTGTTGTGCCAAGTCAAAAAGTCAAAGATTGGTTGCAGCAGCGTTTGATAAGCGATCCAGATGTTGGCATCGCGATGGGGTTGCAGTTTATGGGGGTTACAAATGCGCTTGAGTGGCTCTGTCCGTTCAATATTATACCCCACCCTTTATCTCTGGCTTTACAAACAGAGCAGGCAATTTATACTGTGCTAGATGAGCCCATAGATGCATGCACTACACCATTACATGATTATTTTGCCAGCAGTCATCCTCAGCAGCTAGGGCTAAGGGTAGAGCGGCTTGCTGATTGTCTAAGCCAAATTTTTATGCTTTATGAGCGGTATGGAGGTGCATTTTTTGCAAAGTGGCGTAAAAAAATGGGTTGGATCCAGAAAGTTTGGTCCATCACAGCTGAAGAGCGTCCTGTATTATGCGATCGACTCGTTACGTGTAAGATGACGGAGGGAGTTGAGATTTTCTTATTCAACGTTGGTTTCATGCCATCGCTTTATCTACAGTTTTTTGAAAATGTAAAAGCCTTTCAGTTTAGCCCATGTGGAGTTTACTGGGGCGACATAAACCGGAAATCCGAAGAGGATAATCCTCTTCTTGCTCATTGGGGCCGGCTCGGCAAGTGTCTTTCTTTAAGCTATGACAATTGTCAATGGCAAATAATCGATAGGCATAGGGAGATTGAGCAAAGTTCAACTCTTTCAAATGTGCAGCAGGCTATTTTTCACTCTTTGCCATCTGTAATCCCAGCTATAGATTCAAGCATAGAAATCCACACAGCTGTAACTAGGTTGCGTGAAGTTGAAGTTGTAAAAGAGTGTCTCATTCACTTACTTTCTACACGTCATGCTGGAGTTAAATTGGAGCAAATTGCAGTTTATGCTCCAGACATTACTGTCTATGCACCATTTATTGAGCATGTATTTAGTGATAGTCCTTTCCCCTATGTGATTTATGACATGCCTTTGGAAGCTCAAAGTGATTGGTTTCAAGCGATGACAGCTTTAATTGATTTGGCTGAATCTCGATTAGAGCCTTCTGCTGTCATCAATTTCTTTTCTATGCCTTGCGTCCAACGAGGGTGTGATCTTAAATCAGATGATATTAGACAGTTGCAAATCTGGTCAGAAAAGGGGCAAGTGCGCTGGGGTTATGATCAGAGCATGCGAGATGCCAAAGTCTGTCTACCTGGTCACTCTGATCCATTAATTGAACAATCCGAGGCAGGAACATGGACGTTTGCTTTTCATGGCCTTATGAATGGTCTGATAGCTATTGAAGATGAAGCTTTAGATCCATCTTTATGGCCGTTGGATTTTGTTGAGTTTTCACAAGCAGAAGTTTTAGGGCAGTGGATGACGCTGTTAAAAGAGTTGAGCAAATCAATTGAGCTTATTCAATCAGGGGAGAAAAAAACAGTCGATCAATGGAAAGCAGTCTTTGCAAAGTTAGATCAGACATTTTTCGAGGCTAGCGAGCATGACAAGGGATATCAGCTCTTTTTTCAAAGCTGTGGTCAGTGCCAGGCAAAAGGAGTTTTTTCATTCTGTGCTATTTGGGATCGATTGAAAGCCTCCGTTAGCTCTCACTCTGTCAACGCACACACGCATGTGCAAAATGGAATTCAATTCTCCTCACTTAGAACAGGCCGGACCACCCCTTCTGCTATTTGCTGGATTTTAGGGTTGCATGATGGCTGCTATCCTCGATCAGATCCAAAAATCAGCTTGAATGAAATGGACAATGAAGCAGATCTTATGCCGACCCATGCTGATGAAGATCGGTATTTATTTTTAGAACTTTTAGCATCGACTCAGGATCAATTCAATATTAGCTACATTAATCGGTCTGATCAAGATAGCAAAGAGCAGGGGCCTTGCATTCTTGTTGATGATCTATGCAATTTTTGTCAGGGGATCCTTGTTATCCACCACCCTGAGCATCCATTTGATTCGCTCTATTTCTCTGATGATTTTGCATATCCTTCATATCAAGAAGCCTACTACAATGTTGCAAGTTGTGAACAGTCTCAAGCGGAAAAATGCGTTTTAATTCCCCAGTTTTTTGGACGCACCGCCAGAGAATTAAATGAGCCTTGTGAAGTTGAAATTGATATTTCTCACATCAAGCAATTTGCAAAAAATCCACTAGCTTATTTTATCAAACAGCGATTAGGAGTCTTTTTAGAATACAAGGATGAAACTGATCAAGAATTTCAATTAGCGCTTCTTGAAAAAATCCGCCTGCGCTCACAGTATCAACAGATGTCCTTGCAGCGCCTCATTGAGCAAGCTCAATTTAAGGGACGTTTGCCATTAGGACGTTTTAAAGAGCTTGCAATCGAGTCGCTCAATCAAGAGCACAAAGAGATGCAAAATCTGTTGCAGAAGTTTAATATAAACGAGAGCGATCTATTTTCTATTCAGTTAGATAGACACAATGTAAACCCGCTTTACATTGGGGATCAACAATGGATTTGCCCTACGATTGAAATCCCTTTAAAAAACCAGACGCTTTATATCACGGGAACATTAGACAGGCTAACTCCTAAGGGGATGGTCATCGATGGAAAACTAGATCTTCCCTCCCTTGTAAAAGTTTGGCCACTCTGGCTGATTGCATCTCTGATTGCTCAGCGTGATAAGCTAGGAGGGACGGAGCTTTTAACCCAAGTTGCCAATGTGGCTGCGCCATCCTTAGACCCATTGGAAGATCTCAAAGCTTATATGGATTATTTTTTGCGTGCACAAAGTGAGCCCTCCCCGTTGATGCCTTTTTGGTTAGAAGATTTCTTAAAGGATGATTTTCTGGGTTTACAAGCAGCAATCAGTAAGTCGACATCGCAGGCAACAATGGCTGTTGACCCTTATGTACTTTGGGCGATGAGCTATGAAAATGATCCCAGTGTGAACAGTATGGTGAAAAATTGGTCAGGACTAGCAAAAGATGTGTTTGTGGGGATCTATGGAAGCCTTTGATTGTTTATCAAGCACAACAGATATTTGGGGGCACTACTTCCTCCAAGCATCGGCAGGGACCGGCAAAACATTTACAATTGAGCATATTGTTATCCGTGCTCTTATACAAGCGACACCTATTGATCAAATTCTGATTGTGACATTTACACGAGCCGCAACTCGAGAGCTGCGCCTGCGCATCCAAAAGCGCATACGTCTATGCATCGATCAGTTACAGAAAAAGGAGACCGATTGTCCCTATCTACAAACAGCGATTGAAAGCCATCAAACGGCAAAAGCCATCGAATTATTAACTCAAGCACTCCAAACATTTGATGCAGCGCAGATTTATACCATCCATGCGTTTTGTCATAAAATGTTAAACCTTGCAGGGTTTGAGGCTGGAGTGACGTTAGATTTAAAGGATCCAGAAGATCAAGCCTATGTAACATTTGCAAGTAGCCAAGTACGTGATTATCTACGGACTGGCCTCAAGCCACATCGTTATTCCAGCGGACAAATTAAGCGCGTATATAAATCAGCCGGTTCAAACATTGTTGGGCTCGAGCGCGCTCTTGTAAGGCTTGCAGCGCGAAAAATTAGCGCAAGTCAATTTGCACCTTTTGAAGATCATCTTAAAGAGCTAAACAGAGCTCTGCAATTGACGCATTGGGGCTCTCAAGACGAGGTATGTGCTGACTTGGAAGCACTTGCTAAAGGATATAAAGGAACACATAATCGCGATTGTGTTTTGCATTCAGGGATGAGTGAGCAAATTCAAATTTGGTCAAAGTGCCTTTCGCAAAAAAAGATATCAAAAGAGATGCTCAATCAGCTCTTAATGTATGAAGACAGCTTTATTGAAAAGCTGGACTCAAATAACAAGAAGAAGAAGCAACAAGATCCTTGCAATCAAAGCTTGATCGATCAAATCGAAAATAAGCTTTTGCCACTGATGAAGCAAATTGCCTGTCCAAAAATACTGTTAGAATCAATGGCGCTCGATTGTCAAAAAAGAATTGAATGCGCCCAAGACACATTTGATATACAGTTTCCAGATACGCTTTTAAAACGTATGGAAATAGCGCTTGAAAAAGATGCATTTTATAAGAAAATTCGCTCCCAATTTAAGATGGCTATTATCGATGAATTTCAAGACACGGATAGCGTTCAGTGGACAATTTTTCGAAATCTATTTTTAAAAGAAAAAGATCCGATTGAGGCTTTTTATCTAGTAGGAGACCCAAAGCAGTCAATTTATGCGTTCAGACAAGCTGACCTGTATACGTATTTAGAGGCTGCACAGATTCTTAAAGAGCAGAATCAAATGAGCTTATCTACAAACTATCGCAGTACCCCAAAGCTAGTTGCTGGGCTGAATGCATTTTTTGGCCATCCCAATGCAACAGGTTGGCTTAATTTACCAAAAGCTGGCGACTCGCTTAAGTACCAACGAGTGAATGCAGGCACAAATGAGCCAGAAATTCAAGACAGTAAGCGGCCTGTTCATCTGTGGCTATTAGATGTAAAGCCAGGCAGAAGCACTCCATCAAAACAAATAGAAGAATCTGTTTTATTTCCCTCCATTGCAAAAGAAATTCAAAATATCAACCTGCCTTTAAGTGCATTTGCAATTCTTGTAAAAGATCGATATCAAGCAATGCGCTTGCAGAGCTATTTAAGAAAACTACGCATTGCTACAAGTTCAAAATCAAATTTTTCAGTCTGTGGCTCTAAAGCCTATGTGGTTTTAGACGCATTGCTGCAAGCGATGATAAATCCCCGTCAATTATCAGCTGTAAAAAAGCTATTATCCGCACCTCTAATTACATGGAGTTATTCCAGTCTTTGTCGATCGAAAATGTCTGAGGTAATGCAAAAAGTCATTGAGCAACTCTTTGAGTGGCGCTCTCTTGCTCAATCTCGTGGTATTGGATGTGTAATGGAGCAGGCTATGCACTATAATTTTGGGCACGATAAAACTCTGCTCGAGCTCCTGAGCTTTGATCGGCAAAACATCATTGACTGGATGCATTTAGTTGAGCTGTTACTAGAAAGGTCCACACGAACTAAAAGTAGCATCGGAGAGCTGCATAAGTATCTAAAGCAGCTAAAAATGGAAAATCCCGACCATGTCCCATCTCTTAAACAGAGAGAAAGTCATCAAAAAGATGCTGTTACCATCATGACAACTCACATGAGTAAGGGGCTGGAGTTTGACGTGGTTTTTGCACTCGGTGTTGCTTCAAGAAATACAGTTGATTCTCATTTGGCTGAAGAGGAATTAAAAGAGCTTGATGCGGAAAAGATGCGTTTGCTCTACGTTGCTATGACTAGAGCAAAGAAGAGAATCTATCTTCCTGTTGTTTTACCTAAAGTTAAGCCCCCAGCACTAGGCGCAGGCTCTGCAGCAGAGCTGTTTTTTGCTAGATGGGAGCTAGATGAAAACTGCGCTCATGCAATTGCCGGTGCACTAAATAAAGAGAAAGACATCAGCACAGAAATTCTAGAAGAGGAGATTTTTTGCCAGGCAATGGCAAAGCCGAAAAAAGACTTATTACAATCAGCTCGTCAGCACCATCTAGCTTTCAGATCTCATGTTATTTCATCATACTCAAGCCTTGTTAAAGACACGCAGGTGCCTATCGTGGGCAAAGAAGGTCTTGATCTTATTACGCAGTCATTACATAGCATGCCGGCCGGAGCTAAAACGGGTATTATATTACATGATCTACTAGAAAAAGTGCTTTTACAAAATTTACATGTAAAGCCAGAAAAAATAGTAGAGTATGTGCATAAGAAATTGACAGATACAGACCTTATGCCCTGGTCAGACTGTATCGCAAGCGGCTTCATTGATTTAATGAAAGTAGATCTAGGCGGATTTTGTCTTCAGGAAATAGATCAGATGTCAACAGAGATGGAGTTTCTTTTTCCTGTCGAAGAAGCTTTAGCCATCCGAGGGTTTTGTGATTTAATTTTTCAACACCGCGGTAAAGTGTATATCCTAGATTGGAAGACGAATTTTTTGGGCATTGACTCTGCAGCTTACGAAAGAGAAAATCTAATTCACGCGATGCAATCTCACGATTACTTTTTACAAGCCCGCATCTACAGCGCTGCCGTTATCAAATGGTGGCGCCTTTATGATTCAAGAGCCCCAAAAGATTTTTTTGGAGGAGCTTATTACGTCTTTTTGCGAGGACTTAAGAATAACAACACTCATGGCATTTACCATTTTCAGCCTTTAGGAGAGGACCATGAATGAGCATGAACTCTGTCCATTTGATATTGCCTTTGCCGATTACATCATGCAGCGCTTTCAACTTTCAGACGCTGTAGTTAAAGACCAATTGATACAGTTGATGAGCTCATCGCGTCTGGGTCATGTTTGTACAAATTTGGATCGACCATTGCCAGAAGTGCTTCTTGAAAGCGGAGCCTTTGTAGAGCACAGCGAGCAAACATATTTACAACGCAATTGGAAGCTTGAGACACATCTTATCGATCCATTACTAAAGCTCATTAATGACAACACAGGAAAAGTGATTCACTTGCCCGAGGCTCTCACTCATGGCTTAAATTTCGAGCAAAAACAAGCAGTAGAGCAATCACTTGCTGCTCAACTATTCATTCTTGCAGGCGGCCCGGGAACAGGCAAGACGTTCACTGCAAGAAAAATCATTGAAGCCCACATTGCCAGGAGCGATAAACCTTTGCGCATTGCTTTAGCTGCACCAACTGGTAAAGCTATTTCAAAGCTTAAGCAAAGTTTAGATGGCGTTAAAGATACAGTGCCTGTAACTGCTGCAACTTTGCATACACTGCTGGGTATTAAGCGCTCAGCCGACTTTTTAAAAAAGCCTAAATGCTTACCTTATGATGTCATACTCATTGATGAGTGTTCTATGATCGACATGGCGCTTTGGACAGTGCTACTTCGCGCTCTTTTGCCTCATACAAAACTCATTTTACTTGGGGATATTCACCAATTGCCATCAGTCGAACCCGGTCATGTATTTGAAGATCTTTGGAATGTTATTAAAGATAAACGCAGCACTTTGGGTGTTGAGCTCAAGCAGTCAATGCGTACTGATTCTCAAGCTCTGTTAGATTTAGCAAACAAGGTCAAGCTTGGTCAGTGTGATACCTCAATAAAAATTGATTCAATGCCATCTGAAGATGCCCTTATCGATTTAATTTCACCTCAATTCTCTACGCCTTTTAGTAATGAGATAGATCAGAAGGTTTTATCAGAAAGTCAAATTCTATGTGGACTGCGTCAGGGGCCGTTTGGAGTTGATAGGCTCAATAGCAAGATCTTTAACCACATCACGCTTGCATGTAAACCTCAAGATCGCTTAGCTATTCCTATTTTGCTCACACGCAACGCGCCCGATTTAGATCTATGCAATGGACAGATGGGCGTCTGGGTTCATCATGTGCATCCAGAGACACAAAAACACTTGCCTCACCCACAAGATTATGTTCTATTCTCAGATAGAGATTCTTTGCCCTTTTCAATGCTTCCGCCACATGAGCTTGCTTATGCCATTTCCGTTCATAAAAGCCAGGGCAGTGAATACAATCGAGTTCATTTTATCATGCCCCCTGGCTCAGAGCACTTTGGTCGCAAAATGCTCTACACTGCAATTACACGGGCCCGTAACGAATTAGCAATCTATGGCACACCCGACACATACAATCAGTGCATTGCCAAAAGTGGACAGCGTACATCAGGTCTTGCAATTCGTCTTATTAAGTTGTTACAGTGAAATTTCGGAGGGAAATGATGTTAAAGGGATGTTTTATCTGTCTACTTGGGTTTGTCTTGCCTTGCTTTGCGCTCAAGCGCGATCAGTTGACACTATTAAAAAACGACATCAATAGAATCATCTATCGGCAAGATCAAACAGCAACAGTTGGAATTGACATTGTCAATTTGCATACCGGTGAGCATCTTTACCATCAAAACCGAGACCACAGGCTCATTCCTGGCGGTTGCATCAAGCTCTTTACGCTTGCAGCAGCTTATGAATATTTAGGGATTGATCATCAATTTAAGACCAGTGTGTTTTCAGATGCAGAAATAGAAAACGGCATTGTGTATGGCAATATTTATCTTAAAGGTAGCGGAGATCCCACGCTTGTTTCAGCTAACTTAGAAGATTTAGTGCACCAGCTGAGCATTTTAGGTATTTCTGAAATCAAGGGCAAGCTCATAGTTGATGCGTCGGGTTTCGACACAATGGCAACAGGCCCTGGATGGACATGGTCAGATGTAAAGCCCGAAATATCTGTTCCAAGTGCTCTTTCTATCAATCAAAGCTGTTGTGATCTGTGGATTCGTCCCGGTTTAAATGAAGCTGCCCCAGCAGAAATTATTAGTGATCTTCCCTTAAACAAGCTATCCATCAAAATCGATAACCAAACACTGACTCTGGCAAAATCAAAAAAAGAAACGATTGAAATCACCCAAGATCGCAAAAACCACAAATCAACCCTACATGTCATGGGACAACTTGCTCTTAAAGGCTCTCCAACCCTACACAAGGTGCCCATCGAAAATCCCCCGATGATGGTCGGTATGACTATGCAAGCTCTTATGAGTGGAAAATCTATCCAGTTACGAGGAGAGGTCAAAGAAGGTATTACACCACCAAAAAGCTACTCTCTTGCTAATTATACATCTGGTGCGTTGGTGCAAATTGGTCAGATGATGTGCAAAAATGATAACGATTATTACGCGCATTGTTTATTAAAAACGCTGGGACAGCATCAGCGCGGGACCCCAGGAACCTGGCAATCAGGGTCTAGTGTCATTCGCAGCTTTGTAGCAGAAAAAATAAAAATTGATCCAAAAGAAATCGCGCTTTTAGATGGAAGTGGGCTCTCTCGCTATAACCTCATTTCACCAGCCCACATGACTCGTTTTTTAGCCTGGGCCTACAATCACCCCCAATACAGCCACGAGATGCTATCAGCTCTCTCTGTTGCAGGGATCGATGGATCCTTGAAAGCTCGCTTAAGCGCTCCCCACCACAAAGGACGCATCCGCGGCATGACCGGAAGCATGAAAGGCATTTCTAGTTTTACCGGGATTTGCTGGAACAATTCAAGCGAGCCCATTGCTGTTGCAATTATGATCAACAACAGTGTAAAGCCAGAACAAGAGCTCGGTACACACCTTGTAGACCCCATCTGTTCGCTCATTGCTGAGCAATAGATCGCCTTGGCTCTACATGATAGTAGCCCTTGTCTTGAATATACTCATTGAGATTATTGACTTGGATCCAAGGTCTGTTTTGATAGGGTTGCGTATGAATGAATTCTTCTTGTCCAACATACATTCCTACGTGATAGATTACCCCCTCAGAAGAGCCAAAAAAGATTAAATCACCAGGCTCTAATTGATCCAGACAGATTTCCTCTAGCTGTCCATTTGAGATTTGCAATCTTGCATCGCGCTCTAATTGGATGCCTATTTGTGCGTATAGCATTTGTACAAAGCCAGAACAGTCATAGCCAAAACTAGAGCGACCACCCCAGGTGAATGGCAAATTTAAAAACTGCTTGCTGAATGCGACTAAATCAGCTTTCTGCTTAACTGAGCATATTGGTGTGATATCCCCTTTTTGAATGTAGGCTAGGCTCTCATCAGGTAGTTTTATTTGTGTCCATCTAACGTCAGTTTTGTCAACTTCAGTTAGCGGCGTTCCAAAAGGGACTGTCATCAGAAAATTCCGTTTTGTAGTCATGTCTCTATAAATATGTGCAGCTAAACGGGTCGTTTTTGTTGTTGTTTCATAGATAGTAGATCTTTCTACATAGGCGCTAGTTGGAACCCATCCTTCATATTGATCAGATGTTTTGATGTATGACCAGTCAGATTGCTGCTTTAGAACATCGACTTGTTCTGCGTAAGATGTTTGTGAAACAAGAGATGAAGAGTGGTTAGGCTCTTTTCTCATGTCTACAACAGGTTGTGAAATATAATTGAAGCCGGCTGCGATGAGGCAGCAGAGTCGAAAGATCATGCTTAGTCTCCATTAGTTGGTTAAACTAATGAAGACTAACAAAAAGAAATTAACGAGTCTAAGCTTTTGTAGCTTTTCGGTTGAGGCGAGATTTGACGCGAGCCGCTTGGTTGCGGTTGTAAACGCCTTTTTTTACGCCTTTATCCATAAGACTTTGAACCGTTTTGAAGGTAGCTTTGACTTCTTCGCCACCGGTCTTCATAGCAGCTTCTAATGCGTTAAGCGCCGTGCGAACACGTGATTTGTAGGCGCGAGCACGGGCTCTGCGAGTTTCATTTTGCATGTCGCGTTTGAGCGCTGTCGGGCGCTTGATCTTCTTTTTTGTTTCTTTTTCATTTGCCATTATTCTACAGCCTGGGTTTAATCATTAAAGGAACCATTGTAGCAACCCCAGGAAATAATGTCGATAGTGAAAGCAAAACTTGAAAAAGGAATCTTATGCTGGTTTACTCTCACGGTTGTGAGTTTGGGGGTCGCTGGCTGGTTTATAGGTAAATTTTCTGTTGAATGGTACCGCTACCATCAGCTGACCAGCGAAGCTTCTGCTCAGGTACATGCATGGGGAATTAACGAGATCAAGAGGGATCATTATGTTATTTATGCAAAATATTCTTTTGAAAAATCAGGTAAAATTTTGGTAGGAAAGACGATATTTAAATTAAAATTTAATAATGAAGTCGCAGCGCGTTCTACGTTAGATGATTGGAAAAAGCAGCAGTGGACGGTCTATTTTGACCCTGGGAATTCTAGTGTTTCAACTCTCCAAAGGCCGTTTCCCATGAAAGAGCTTGTACATGGCTTAATTGGTTTGGCAGCACTCTTTTATTTTTTGTTTCTGAAGCGCTATGCGTCATCTTTTAATGCTCAGCAAAACTGAAAGCTAGTGACCTGAGGCGATCTGCTGGTGCTGATAGGAATTTCTTTATCACATGAATTAGTTTTAATTTATGTCTAATTCTACAGCGCGCCTCCTGACGCTTTAGACTTGCTGCAAATGTTAGGCTTTTCTGATTGCGATCAATAAGATCGTTTTTGAAATGGATCGGCCAATTTTTTTGTCTTCGTGTTATTTTTTTTGATTTTGCATTAGTTTGGATCTTTTTTATACACAGTGGCTTATTGATATCTATGCGGCATTTTTTACCAATGTAAAGCCGCTTTACATTAGATCTAATCGTGAATTGGTCATAAATGCAACCAGAGCCAAAGGCATTTATGTCAGTGTAGTAGCATGTGGAGTTTAAAAGGTGGGCTTCTGCATCGGATAATCCGCGTTTATTAAAGCGGGTATCGTGCAGGATCCAGATGAGCTGGTAGCCTGTTTTTGCATAAGCTGCTTGGCGGGCGCGAACCTCAAACAGGGAAATTGGAGAGCATTGAACCTCAAAAACAAGTTTTTTATCTGGGACGGCAACATCGGCAAAGCGGTTTATTTCTGGAAAGTAGTATTCCATGAAGGCTTTGGGAAATTGAGAGCAAAGATATTGCTGGGTACGCAGGTGGATAAGGCTTTTGGCATGCTGTCTACAGCCACGTGTGTTGGTAGAGAGGTGAAAAAAGTGAAGCTGTTGAAATTTGCCTCCCCGCAGGCGCACGCGAGCTTTGCATTCAGGGCATGTGTAGTCTTTATTTTTGACTGCATTGAAGGCATAAATAAGGGCTGTTTCATCTAGAGCGCTAAGTTGCATAGCACTTTTTTAAATCAATAATTGTTTTTTATCAAGGAATGCGTTATCAGTAGGAGATTGACAAAAAGCAGCTTATGCGAGACAATCACTTCACTAGCATTGTATTTTGTGATCTTTTAGGAGCTTATGAGCAAAACAGGATATGGGGCCTTTGACCCCCAACACCAGCAAAAAATTGAAGATTTAGTAGCCATTGCCAAGGACCAGGGTTTTCTTACCTACGAGGAAATCAATGAAGTCCTTCCCATGACATTTGATTCACCTGAGCAAATTGATCAGGTGCTGATTTTTTTAAGTGGCATGGACATTCAAATTCTTAACCAGGCTGAGGTTGAAAGACAGAAAGAGCGGAAGAAAGAAGCGAAGGAAATGGAAGTTCTTCCCAAGCGCTCTGAAGGAACTTCTGATGATCCTGTGCGCATGTACCTTAAAGAGATGGGATCTGTTCCCCTTCTCACAAGAGAAGAGGAAGTTGAGATTTCCAAGCGTATTGAAAAAGCGCAAATGCAAATTGAGCGTATCATCATGCGTTTTCGCTACTCTGCAGCAGAAACAATTGCGATTTGTCACTATCTTGTTACCGGTAAAGAGCGCTTTGACAAAATCATTGCTGAGAAAGAAATCGATAATAAAGCTAACTTTTTAAAGGTTTTGCCTAGGTTAAGGGAGCTGTTAATTGAAGAAAATAGAGTCATTGAGCGTCTGTTAATCGAGCATAACGATCCAAATATTAAAAAAGTCGATCGTGTGCGTATTAACGAAGAAGTTGAAAAAAGCCGCATTCGAACGCAAGCCTACCTGAGGCGCATGCATTTCCGTCATAATGTCATTGATGACTTTGGCGAGGTAATCACAGCAGCATATGAGCGATTTATTGCCTTAGAAAAAGAGATTAAAGAGCTTGTTCCACGCGCTGAAAAAAACCGCTTTGCTGCCGCAAAATTAAAAGCTGCGTACCGCCGCTTAAGAAAAAGAGAGTTAGCAGCAGGCCGTACTCTAGATGAGTTTAAAAAAGATGTCCGCATGCTTCAGCGCTGGATGGATAAAAGCCAAGAAGCCAAGCGTGAAATGGTCGAGTCAAACCTTCGACTTGTTATCTCCATAGCAAAAAAATATACCAATAGAGGCCTATCGTTTTTGGATTTAATCCAAGAAGGAAATATGGGTCTTATGAAAGCTGTCGAAAAGTTTGAATACCGACGTGGTTACAAATTTTCAACCTATGCTACATGGTGGATTCGTCAGGCTGTAACTCGTGCGATTGCTGACCAAGCACGTACGATCCGTATTCCTGTGCACATGATTGAAACAATCAACAAAGTATTGCGTGGCGCTAAAAAGCTCATGATGGAACTGGGCCGTGAGCCTACACCAGAAGAGCTGGCACAAGAGCTTGGCCTCACTCCTGAGCGTGTGCGAGAGATTTACAAGATTGCACAGCATCCGATTTCGCTACAGGCTGAAGTTGGCGATAATGGTGAAAGTACTTTTGGAGACTTCTTAGAAGATAAGAATACCGAATCTCCATCTGAAGCAACAGGATATTCTATCTTAAAAGATAAGATGACTGATGTTCTTTCAACCTTGACAGAACGTGAGCGCACAGTCTTAAGCGAGCGTTTTGGCCTTTTAGACGGCAAGCCTAAAACATTAGAAGAAGTTGGACTCCGTTTTGGTGTTACTCGCGAGCGTGTGCGCCAGATTGAAGCAAAAGCATTGCGAAAAATGCGTCACCCAACACGCGCTAAGCACCTAGAAGCTTTCATGGAAATGATTGAAACGGCGGATAGTTAAGGGCTGTGTTTCTCAGCCCAGCGACTGGCGTATTTTAGAGCTTCGTTTGCTGAGCATAGGTAGTAAAACACTTCAGAAGCTCTTCCTAGAACGCTTAGGCCTTTTGTAGAGCACATGCTACAGGTCCTACAATTAATGCAGCTGATATAATAAGAAAGGGTTTTGAGCTTGAGCCATCCGTGAGGTGAAAAGCTTTATTAGATGCGAAGCATTAAATCAGGTGACTATTTTAGGAATGCCGGTAAGCCATAAGATAAAGCAGTCACCACGGACTAAGGCAGCCCCACTCTAACCACTGATTTACTTGACAACGCCTAAGTGTCAGATTAAGTCTTGCTATTTACATATAAACATGAACAGCCCCCCGCTTTCAGGCAAAGGGCTGATGAGTTATATCCAGAAAAGGATAAATTTTATTATTGAAATCATAATTTCTTTAATGGTTTTCATTTCCGCCTTGTTATTTTTTATCCTAAAGGTACTGGGATAGTTACTCCACAAATTACACATATTGGTATACAAGGTGGTATAACTCCAGTTGCTAAGCATATAGCGCAGCCAAGACACCCAATCGCATCTGCACCTTGAACGGCGGTTGCGCCAAATAGCAAGATTGCTGGCAACGCTACCTTATTTAACTTTTTTAACATATTTTCCGGTGAATCAAGCTTTGGTGCTTGAAAGCTTGGTGTAACGCCGCAAAGGCTATTTACTGTGGATTGCATCATATTTAATCTCCTAATTTAGATTGTTTAACATCATATTCAAAGGACGAGTCAATTTGTACATATAAAAATTTTTTATCTCCAACTAAAAATTTTTGCTTACAAAAAGCAAGTCCGGACTGATTGTAAAGTAAGGTATTTATTTTGTATATTTTTTTTATTTTATTGCAGCAATTTTCAATTTGATTTGCGTTCTTTAGATTTTCCATCCTGCTGAAAATGAGAATAATATCACTCCTGTTTGATTTAGAAAAAATTTTGATTTTTTCTTATCAGCAGGTTGTAAGTTCTTATTTTTTGACCACTTTCCACTCAAAAAATCAACTTTTCATGAGCTGTCTAATCCAAAAAGTGCGTATTTGTACAACTCTTCCCAGCTTTTGCATCTCTTTATCCTGAACAGATTCCGGATGCCTTCCATTGCCTTTTTGATTGAGGTGTAGCTTTTACGCACCCTAGCTAAGGTTTCTTGTTTGAGATAGTCTATGAGCACGTGGATTGCCATGGCAATCAGTTTCATTAACGCCATCACCTGGCGCAAGTTTTTCTTCCCGTGTCCATAGTTGCGATCAAAATTATACCCTTTCGTTTTGAGCGTGTTGTGGCCTTCATTCTCCACTTTCCACCGCCTCCTAGCGGCGTCTACCAGTGCTTCGATGTTTTTGGTGCTGATTTTGTAATTTGTCAGATAGGCAAATGTTCCAAGATTCCTCTCGCCTAATGCATCTTTGATTGTTAGCTTGACATAGTTTCCTTTGAGAGCATCATGCTCCCTGATATCTACGCCGTTAACGTACTCATACTGGTATATCCGCTTTCGATTACCTTCGTATTTTGTAAGGGTTAGGGTTTGTAAATCACCCCCTTGGCGCTGTGCTTCAATCCATTCGTAGAGGTATTTGTGTGAGCCTTCTTTACAGGTCATGATGTAGTTATAGCCTTTGCTTTCCAGAGCCTCTATAAACGGTTGGTTGCAGTGCAAATCATCTGCTAGGATTGTCATATTCATTATCTTGTGTTGCTTGGAAAATGCATTCAACCATCTCCTTGCTGCATTGCGCTCACAGTCTTGCCTTTTTCTCCCATCCTGCCTTTGTATAAACTCATCTCCTACTGGAAGCGCTACATCCTGACTTGGGTGTATAAGCATCGCGTTTAATACAGAGTGGCAGTATTGTACTCGCCCATCTTTATGGTGCTTTTGGCAACAATTTTCACATGAGATTTTTTTTGAATTTGAGATCTGTGTGCCATCTAGGGCTATTAGATACCCAAACCGGGAATGTTTGAAATCGTTTAATACTCCGCTGCGGTCCATTCTTTTTAGGATGTCATCAAATACCAGGCTTAACTGATCTAAGGGTATTTGATCCAGGACGTTGCACATTTGATTTCTGCAGGGAACTTCTCTCACGCCAAGTAGGCTTTTTACGTTTCCCTTTGCCTTTTGTAGATCCTCGTAATAGCTGCTCAGAGAATCTGCGTTCAAAAAACACATCCAAAAGCTGGTCATGAACACATCTTTTAGCGGATAGTGTCGATTGGCCGCTCTTGGATCTTCAAGGCAAAATGCTCTTTTTTCTATCGACTTTATTAATGCGGTTTGGGTAAGCTTCCGTTTCATCTGGGGTACCATTTTTGCAGTTCATCTGCAAATTTTGTTTATGTTCAAAACAATGGTATCCCTTTCTTATTTACTTCTCAGCACGTTTTGTCTTCATATTGAAAATTGCTGATTTTATTACTAGCAATTTTCAATTAGATTGATGCTCTTTTGATTTTCCATCTTGTTGAGAATGAAAATAATACTGGCCTTTTTTAGCTTTAAAAAATTTTTGGTTTTTTCTCCTCAACAGTTTAAAAGGTTTTATTTTGACCACTTTTTATTCAAAAAGTAAACTTTTCACGTACTGTCTAATCCAAAAAGCGCGTACTTGTGCAATCGCAAAAACGATTGGTGAGTGGTGTTGTTGAATAAATCAGTGGCAAGAGTGAGGTTGCCTTAGTCCGTGATGACTACTTTACCTTATGGCTTATCGGCATTCCTAAAATAGTCATCTTAGTTAATGCTTCGCATCTAATAAAGCTTTCCACAGCCTGATTTGGTTGGGTCAAATATTGTCTTATGCCGACAAAAAAATGTCTCAACTAATGAGCGATGATGATACCCCACCTCCTGCTTCCACTTTTTTCGAGCCTCATCATCTCCACCAAGCACCGATAGGGTATCGATTGCCTCGTTCCCAAGGTCTAAGCTCTCTGCCAGATCGGATTTCCTGCTTCCACGCCTTGGGGGAATAATCGATCTTGCTCCATAACACTCACACGTATCGTAACAATCTACGGTATTATAACCCCCATCTCCTGTAACGCTTTTTACATCCCCTTGAATGCTACCTATAAGTGGTCCAAATGCTTCGCTATCTCCAACACTATTTGTTGTCAGCACCGCACCGACCACACATTGCGTATTGCCGTCAATGGCTATGTGCAGCTTTCTCCAAGTTCGCCTCTTACTAATTCCGTGTTTTCCACTCGCCTTCCCCATAAATTTTCAAGCCGCTCGAACCTGCAAGCACATGTATATTCTCGCCTGCATTGAGCTGTGAAAGAGTAATTTGCAAGCCCTTGGCGCGTTTACATACAGTTGTGTAATTTGGGCAGGGCAAAGGCAAGTTTGAGAGCTTAATTAACGCGAGTTGCGGATCAACTATAGAGCAAGCGACTGATTAGAAAAGACTTGAAAAAAATCCAGAAATAAAAAATCCTGTTGTTAACTCTCAACACCAACAACAGGAGGCAAAAGTGTCCGAAGAACTTTTGATAACCACATTTTGTATCATTGATGATTTTTGTTCCAGCTTCGAAGCAATTTGG
>JAUILX010000135.1 GCA_030433395.1 Chlamydiia bacterium | reverse complement strand
GCATTTTGGAGATCAAGATATGCCTATACAACGCCGCTTGATTGCAGCTGTTCGATTTGGCTCAATTCAATATGTTGAAGCTGTAATAGAGCTAGGAGCGCATATAAATGGTAAAAATGAAGATGGAATAACTGCTCTTCATGAGGCTGCCTGCTATCAAGGGTACATTATGATTTCTCGTCTGATTCAGCTAGGGGCAAATTCCAAAATTAGAGATAAACAAAACCAAACTCCAGCTATGCGTGCGTTGGGTAATAGTCGTCAAAAAATTGCCGAGTATATCGAAGATCAATCTTATCGCTTTGAGCACCGTCGATTGTTTAGCGAAATAGAAAAGCTAAATGCTCAAAGAGCCTCCGATCTACATCACTTGAAGCAGATCGTAGAGGTGCTCGATCCTGAAGATGCTTTAAGTAAAAAACTGGCTCCAATTTTATTTAGTTGGGTTAGTGATAGCAGCTCTGCAGTGATGCTTGGTGAGAAGTGTGAAATTGACCAAACAACCTTAGCGGTGAGTGATGATGATAAGGCAAGGTTTTTGATTCGCTCAAATGATATGATCGAGCTAATCAACCAAAGCTTTCAGATTTTATCAAGTATTCATGATCGAGAGAGCAAGCATGCGTTGGTGGTTAAGCACTACGCATCATATAGTCAGTTGATGCGGCTATTTCATATGTTGGGAATTCTACATGAAAATAGCGAGTTATTAAATATGAAATTACCGCGACTAGTTAATGATAGTGTCTCTGTAGGGACAAAATCTAACTGCAACTTTTTGCGCAATCAATTGATGCACTACGCTTTTATTTTTGAAAATAAGGCTCCAGCTCTTTTAGCTACGATTCGTGCGCTCAGACCTGTTAGCAGTGCTATTCAGTCGTTAAAAGCTACGGGTGCTATAGAGACAAGCGATTTTAGTGTGATTGATACTTGTGGATTACCTATTTTTGATAGAGCAAAAAAGCTGGATGAAAACAACGCAATTATAAAGGACAAGCAGTTGACAATGCAGCACCTGCGCGTTTATTTTAAGGATCTTAGACTTCTTTACGAAGAGGCAAATCAAATCAAGTCAATTGGATCTCATCTTTGGGAGCACGATGGACCGCTACATTCAGCAATAAGTGGTATCAGTGTTGCTATTGGACAGAGGCTTCGTGATTTGAAAAATTATCATTCTGATACGTATGATGACTTGATTAAAAAATTTAAGCGGATTGATCCTGAAATCATTCAAAACCGCAACATTTGTGGATACCATGTTGAAGGAACTCCTTTTGAAATAGATCGCGCGATGTGGGGACATGTTTTTAATGAAGACGATGAGCGTCCTGGAATTGCAGATAGTAAGATGCTTAAACAAGCAGCGTTTGAGCTCATCAAATCTGCAGATCTATGGAAGCATTTAGAGTTTGGCGTCCAAGTTGAGATTTAAGGAATTCGCTGAAGGGAGAGAATAGCTTGGGGCAATTTGTCTGTGCCTGTGGACTCGCGCGATTTGATGGTGCGCATGATGGATTCGGTTTGGGGACGTGGAGGCAGGTTGCGCGCGTCGGCAAAAAGGGCTTGCATGTCAATGGTTGCTGTTTCAAATGTATGCATTAAAAGCATGTCGCCGTCATTCCAGTTGTCAGAGACGGCAAAGAAGTCGTAATTGTTTTCCTCACCAAGATAGGGGTTGCGGCTTTCTATGAGACGTGGAATGCTGCTTCCTTGAGTCAGGTTCCAAAGGGGCTCAAACCCACAAGAGATTGCGGTGAGTTGCGAATCTATTGGATCAAGATGAAGAGCGTGCATCGAAAGGGTTTTTGTAAGGTTTTCTTCTGAGTAGGTGTTATTGAGTTCACTGACAAGTGTTGAGAGATCAAGATCATCGTAGGTTCGGTACCTATGCATGAGCATGCGCACGAGCCCTTTAAAGTGAGCAATGGAGATGAGCGCGTCGATATCATGCGATGGCGCACGTGCTAGAAAAATAACAAGGTGGCCGTTGGGCAATTTAAAAAAATCTTGGAATAGGCCTAAAGGGGTGGTATCTGTATCGCGAGCCAGGCCAATGTCTATGCCTGACCAATCGGGGAGTTTTGAGGGAATGAGCTCCTGATGGATAAGCGTTAGCTTTTCATAAACTTCTTTGATTTCATCAGATCCACGTCTTTCTTTGCGCAATTCGCCAGATCGCATGTATGAGGATAGGTCTGAGATCCAATCTACGATGTCGCTATAACGATCTTTCAAATCGGGCTCGAGCGCTTTTTGGATGATTTGACGCAAGTGTTTGGGCAAAAGTTCGAGCTTGATATTACCAAAGCTTAGGCGTCCTACGATGAGCTCGTAGGCGATAACGCCAAGTGCGTAAATATCGGTTGCAACTGTGACGTGTAGGGGGTCTTGTCTTTGTTCAGGGCTCATGTAGCTGGGCGTACCAATGATTCCTCCTAGTCCGCGCGGTGGCGCCTCGCCTGGCTGCCAAAGCATTTGGGCAATGCCAAAGTCGATGACTTTGACTTGGCCAGTTTCTGTAATAAGAATGTTTTCAGGTTTTAGGTCACGATGGATGACGCTGTTTGTGTGGAGATGTAAGAGGGCATAGGCAACTTGAAGGCAAATTTCTAGCGATCGCTTTAGCGAGAGCGACTGCTGGAGGATGAATTGCTTAAGGGAGATGCCTTTGACCCATTCCATGGCGATATAGAGGCCTTCTTCCCATTCGCCTTGCCCATAGAGCTTGACGATGTTCGGGTGATCAGCAAGCTCAATCACTTGAGCTTCTTTAATAAACTGCTCTTTCATTTCAGGATGTGTCAGATACTGCTGCTTAAGAACTTTTATGGCCAGGGGCTGCCGCCTTTCAGGATGTAGACCAAGGTAGAGCAGGCTCATGCCGCCTGTGCTTAGCAAGCTTTCAATTTTGTAGGGACCAATTTGCTTGGGGATGACTTGGGTCGTTTTAGTTCCTTCAGGAATATGAGGCAGGGTCACTTGCTTAAAAAAAAGATCCTCGGCAACCATATTGTGTTATCCCGCGTCGGTGATTTTTACGCCTAGGACATCGCCAACTTGAATAAGCTCACCTTTTGCGATGGCTTTGCCAGAAACGCAAAGTGTTACGCCTTCTTCAGGCCTCTGACTAAGCTCAAGTGTATTGCCAGGTTTTAGGGTAAGCACTTTTGCAAGTGGCATGTGCATACGGCCAACTTCGATTGTGATCTGCAAGGGGACATCATCTGCAGAGATTAAGTCTTGGTGCTCGGTGTGCGTTGCAGGTGGCGCTTCCTCTTCGTCTGTTATTTCTTCCTCGATGAACTCTTTATCCTCTTCCATGTTCGTCTCCTCAAA
>JAUILX010000007.1 GCA_030433395.1 Chlamydiia bacterium | reverse complement strand
GTAGCTATTCTAGCCTCTAGATCTGTTTTCGTTTGCTCAAATGTTCCAGCATTTTCGTTTGCTTGTGCAAGCTGCTGCTCAAGCGCTTCTTTTGCTTGATTGCTTGTATTTATTCTAGCTTCTAGATCTGCTCTTGTTTGCTCAAATGTTCCAGCATTTCGAGTTGCTTCTTCAAGTTGTTGGTCAAGCGTTTCTTTTGCTCGATCGCTTGTAGCTATTCTAGCTTCTAGTTCTGCTTTCGTTTGCTCAAATGTTCTAGCATTTCGAGTTGCTTCTTCAAGTTGTTGCTCAAGCGCTTCTTTTGCTCGATCGCTTGCTGCTATCGTAGCTTCTAGTTCTGCTTTCGTTTGCTCAAGTTCTTCTTTTTCTTCTTTTAGAGTCTTTGGGTTAATTGGTGTGTAGCGTTTCATAAACTTGTGTGAGGCGAAAAGGGCTCCACCAGCCATGTATAAACCAAAAAAGATGCCAGCAAACGAACCAATGGCCTTGACTAAGTTTCTTCCAACGGAATTAAATGCGTCAACCGGATGTGCTTTGATGAGATCTGCAAGAGGTTCAACAATGGTTAGAGCTGCATAGCTACAAGTGTTGAGCGCGCAGAAAAATGCTACGGCAACTTCATCAATGAAGGCAGTAAAGCGCTTGAGAGCTTTGTCGCTATCCAGGGACTCAATGCCATGCTGTAGCCATTCGCGTGTGCGAAGAGCATCAACGGGAATTAAATAGTGTAAATTTTTTGGTTCAGTTGTCATAGCAGTTATCCTTGTTGAATTTAATATCTATGTTAATTGACTTGATAATTACTGGCAAGCTCGAATTAAGCGGTCTTGTAATGCTAAATTTTTCGTTATACAGAGTACTGCGGCTGGATGAGAAAGGGCTCGCAGAGTCGAATAAAGATTATGTGGTGTGATCTGAATGTGGGGCAGGGGCAAATCTTGAGTTGAGAGGATTACTTGGGAGCGGGTAACATCTGCTAGGAGTTCATCGACAGATGTATAGAGCTTCAAGGGAACTTTTGGTGCGTAGTGACGGTAACGCGTTCCAGGAGATACAAGAGAGTTTTTTTCTAATGGGAAATCTAACTCAAGCGCCCCGGGGCGCAAGAGAGTGGGTGTTTGACCAAGGAGGGAAATCACGGTTGACTCAAGCCCGAGGGGACAGACTCCCCCGTCTAGAATGGGCAAGTTGGGAAAATCCTCAGATACGTGGGCCATGCAAGTTGGGCTAGGTCGTCCAGAGAGATTGGCAGAGGGCGCGGCAAGGGGCATATCGATAGCAGAGATCAATTCTAAGGCTGTTGAGTGATTTGGCATGCGAAGAGCTATCGAAGTTTGAGTTTTGCCCGGAACGACTAGTGTAAGGGGGCCAGGCCAGTGACGCTCTGCTAGCTCATAAAAAGATTTAGGTAGATCAAGGGCTAGCTCTTCAGCCATTTGAAGGGAGCTAATATGGGCGATCAAGGGATTGTCTGCTGGACGCTTTTTTAATGTGTAAATTTTTTGAATTGCTTCTGGGTTAGAGAAAACGCCACCTAGACCATAGACGGTTTCGGTTGGAAAGGCCACGAGCTCACCTTTTAAAAGGTAAGAAATTGCTTGATTCAAATTGACATTCATTTTTCAGATCCATTATACCTTCGATATGCGTACTTCAGCAACGATTCTTTTTCTCTTCGGACTCACCTTAGTTCTGGGTGGATTTATGGGATGGGCGCGCGCAGATAGCCTCATCTCTTTAATCATGGGGGGTGGCTTTGGACTTTCTCTAGTTGTCTGCGGATGGTTAATGCTAAGAGGCAGAGTGTGGGCTCTATACGCAGCCATGCTGATCACCACTAGCATTTCAGCCTTGTTTGCCTATCGCTTCTTTACGACGCAAAAGATGATGCCAGCAGGAATGATTTTGATTATGGGCTTATTAACTCTTTCAGCTCTTCTTGTCGGTCTACAAAATAAGCGCTAACGCTTTTGAACACTAGGCCAATTAATATTCTGGAAGAATGTATCGATGTATTTGGCGCGATCTAGGCCAAATTCTGTGATATAGGCATGCTCCCAAACATCCATGACAAGAACAGGTGTGCCACCGACAATATGACCTGTATCATGCTCGTTGATCCAAATGTTTTGAAGGCATTGGTTTTTTGGATCGCGGTAGAGAATTACCCAACCGATACCACGCATTAACCCTGTTGCCTTAAAATCTTTTTCCCAAGCTGCGTATGAACCAAAGTCTTTTTCAATTTGACGATAGAGCGAGCTATTTTGCGCAAGGGGTTCAGACGGGCCCAAATTTTCAAAATAGGCTTCGTGCAAAAGCATTCCATCCATCTCCCACCCAACGCGGCGCTTTAGCGCTCCATAAAGAATTGAAAGGTCTTGCCCCTCTCCTGCTACTTCTCGTATTTTGGATAATAGTGTATTGGTATTTTTTACATAGCCCTGATAGAGCTGAATATGCATTCGAATGAGCGCAGGGCTAAGGCCTTTAACGGTTTTCTCAAGGTGAGAAAAATCCTTTGCGACGTAATAAGAGGGAGCGGCAATTGTTGCGGCTCCCTTTGGAGGTGCAAATGGCTGCATGGGATTTGCTACACAATTAACTATGAACAACAAACTAGCAACCAATTTTACCATATTAACCTCTCTTTTCTGCTTCTTTTAGCATATTATGCAAAGACGGCGCAAGCGCTGCCACTTGTTTAGGTTTAGATTTGCAACGAGAAAACTTAGCAATGACAGACTTAATTGATAGGGCAAATTTCTCATCTTGACCTTCAATAAGAGCATACAGTGCGCACAAATGTCCAAAAACGACATGCGCGTTGACTTTTTTGCTCTGCATTTGCTGGACTATAACTTTTAGCTCATTTAGAACAAAGGCCTCATCAAGCTTTAATGAGGCTTTTGAAAAATTCTCCAGAGAAGAAAAATAGCTTTTTGCACCAAGATTAGGCTTTTTGAAAAACTTAACTCCAGCAACTTGAACAGGTTTAAATGCCACTAAAACATCTTTGCTTTTTGCATAAACAGCTAGACTTTGGATTAACTTGAACGCTCCTCTCTCAGCTGCAATAACGTGGGCTCCAGAAACGACAAATGGATTTTTTTTAAGCGCTGACATTAGGTTTTGCATACCTTTTGCGGCATCAAGCCCTTCTGTAACAACTTCAACTACTGGCTCTTTAACTGCTTGTTCTTGATGAGTTGTTTCATTTACAGCAACTTCCTCTACTACAGTTTGCTCAACAGCAGTTGGAGGAAGCTCTTCTACCTTATTCCCACATGAAGGCACAAAATCGCCACATTGAGGTAAGTATTCTTGAATTTCAGACCAATAGCTGGCCGATAGAGGGGCGGTCCCAATTAGGGTGAAAGCGATGGTGAAAACAATCGATGTTTTTTTCATAATCCTCTCCAGTTTAGGATGTTATTACTGATACGCCCTATCTTAACTGAATCTAAATATTTTTTGCTAGTAAAATATGTAATAAATTTTTAACTTGCTCTAATTAAACAACTTACAATAACAAATAACAACTTGCAAATTATTAAAATATTTGTTATAATTATATGTAAATTAGGATAAGTTATGAAAACGAACAATTACAATTTACATTTACCAGTAAAAGGAATGCAGCCAGATCTGGTGACCTTTGATTCAGCTACGCCCTTTTTTGATATTATAGGGCCTGCTAACGTCCCTAGCACTTTTGGCCTATTTACCAGCCCCTTAACATTTTATGAGGCTGCTAAAGAGGCTCATGATGCGCAGAAAAATGCTGATCATGAAACCATGTTAGATACAGGAATTCAATTCGTTGCTCAACCTCTTACCGCGTTTTATTCACTGATTAATATCGCTCATTACATAGCTTCTGCCCTGCTTTTCTTCTCGGTGATAGCTCGAAGTGAGTCACTGAGAATTTTGTCCTTCTCATCAGGATTGATTGGTAGTGCAATCTGTGTGCTCCAGGGTCTTTTTGAGTCTGTTTCATTAAGCCGCACAATCAGATTCCGCAAAAACATGAACTACGATCTTGTTGAGCGTTTAGAAAGCATTGATAAACTTGCAGATAGACTAAAGGCAAATGAGCGCCCTGCAAACTTACTTGAAGCAATGACTAAGATTCAAGCTTTCATAGCATCTCCAAAACATAAGAATGAATTAATCTCTATCATGGGTAAAGAATCGTTTAATGCACTCACTGAGCTTCTCGAGAGTGGAAGAAAAGAGTACATACAAACGATTAAAATCGACAATATAACGACGACCGTATTCCAAAAGGGCTTAGAGCTTCTAGATAATCAGGCAAGACGTCCTTTATATAGAAAAAATATGCGGCACATTGCTGCAATGATTAATCCATCTGATAAGCAATTAATGCGTATTGGCAAGAAGATCAATGAGGCCTACCATAACGGTTCTCCTGACTCAGCGCCAAAATATAAAGAAAAATTTGATGATTCGATCAAGTCTATCAAAAATGCAAACTTTAAGCGATTAGCGCGCCGCATTCAGCCATGGTTAGCAGCCGAAATTCGAGATTGTGAGACTCTTATTATTGATGGACTCAAAGATCCAAACCAAGCAACCAAAGATCAAACTTATAAGCTTGTCGGACGTCTGCTGCAACTTACAGACGAGCAAACTAAAAAGCTTGTTATCACTAACATTTGCGGCATTGCAGCTGTTGCTTTCTATATTCCTGCTATCGTATGTTTTCCGCTTCTGGCAATCTCTGCTTTATTTGGAGCTGCTCGATATATCATAAGTGCAGGATACTTGGGTAGCCGTGGATGGGAATTTAGAAAAGAGAATCTTGTACCAATTCCTATCCGGAAACAGTTTAGAAAAGCAAAAGAGCTCTATAAGAATCCTCCTCGTATTAAGAACTGGAAAATCGTCCATATCAAGCCTGAACACTACGATTTTCCACCACACATGTTTATCTCTTCCGCTGCTTGATTTATTTTTAGATATTAACTAGAATCCTGGTCCATGAAATGGCAATCTTTTAGCTGGATTTTTTTAGGGGTATTTTTTTTTCTTGATAGACCTATCGCTGAAGGCTTGACCAAATGGTGTCCAGAGTGGCTAATAGCTTATGCAAAAAATGCTAGCCTTTGTATTAATCCAGGGTGGATATGCTCTTCGTGTATTCTCGTAACACTGATTTTAACCGCTTTTGATTATAAGCTTCAGCGCAGCTGGATTAAATCTTGCGCCATATTGGGATTTGGGTTGGTATTTATACGACTTGCTAAAACTTGTATTGGCAGGTCGCGGCCGAAAATGTGGCTAAAACACCATATCTATACGTGTAATTTTTTCACCTTTGACAGCCATTATTTGTCATTTCCTTCATCACATGCCTACGTCGCATTTGCCGTTGCTATGATCCTATCTAATCGCTTTCCAAAATGGAGAAGCTCCATATTCCTTATTTCAGCACTTTTGAGTTGCAGCCGCATCATTTTACATCAACATTTTTTGACTGATGTTGCAGGCAGCTACTTTATTGCATTTATCATGTATGCTTTGATCTGGAAAACAAAAATCGGACAAGCCTTAGAAAGCTTGCCCGATCGCATCATTGAGAAAAACGCCTAAAGACTTATTTCTTTACAGCTTTTCTGCGAGTTGTTTTACGCTTGGCAGCTGGCTTTTTAGCAGCAGTTGTCTTGCGAGTTGTGCGCTTAGCTGTTTTTCTTTTTGCAGCTGGCTTTTTCTTGGTTGTTGTCTTGCGCTTAGCAGCTGGTTTTTTCTTAGCTGTTGTCTTGCGCTTAGCAGCTGGCTTTTTCTTAGCTGTTGTCTTGCGCTTAGCAGCTGGTTTTTTCTTAGCTGTTGTTTTACGCTTAGCAGCAGGCTTTTTAGCAGCTGGCTTTTTCTTAGCGGCAGTTTTTCTGCGAACTGTACGCTTAGCAGCCGGCTTCTTAGCAGCTGGCTTTCTTTTTTTTGTTGCCATTATTTGCTCCTTCCTTGGGATTAACAAAGTATATTTTGAAGATTTCGCCATAATAGTAATTACAACTGTTCTTCCTTCTAATTATTAATATACATTATTTGAATTAAAAAAGAAATTTTTTTTATTTATTTTATAATATTAATGTGTTATTATGTCTATTTTACAATAAAGCAGACGCAAAACTATTATCAAAAACTTAAAAAAACTTTTTATACCAGAGAGCTTTAAGCTGCTTATATGCATCTGATTGAACAATGAGAAAAATGAACTTAAGAAAATAATCATTTACAGCAATAAATTGTAACTAGTTTAGTTTAAGTTATTTAAAAAAACAAGTGGAACAATTTTCACAAATCTAGTATCAAGGAAAGAATGAACATGGAAAACGCCTCAGAGCTCATATTGTATTATAAGCCCACTTGCCCTTTTTGCCGAAAAGTTCTCGATTTCATTGATAAGCATTCAATCGTTGTTCCTCTTAAGAACATTACGAAATCAAAAGAGGCTAAAGATGAGCTAGAGCACCTTGGAGGGAAGTCACAAGTTCCCTGCCTATTTATAGATGGTAAGGCACTTTATGAGTCTGATGAAATCGTCTCCTGGCTTAAAACCCACAAAGAAGAACTTAAATCATGAAAAAATTTCTCATTTTATCACTTTTTGCTTGCTCGCTTTTTGGAGCTGAGCCTAAACAACTTAAGCTATTTATCAAAGATAGCTGTCCTTTTTGTCACAAGGTCTTGCGTGAAATAAAGCACCCAATGCCTACTACAGATATCGGTAAAAACCCTACCGACCGCGAAGAATTGAAAGAAGCTGGTGGTAAAACGCAAGTCCCCTGCCTATTCATCGACGGAAAACCACTCTATGAGTCAGATGCAATCATTGAGTGGTTAAATACACATGAGTACTAAAAGCAAAAAGCGATCGATCTCTGTCTTTGTTCTGGCAATGTTCAATGTCTCGCTCATGGCAAGCCTAAGAAACCTGCCTCTTGTTGCCGAGCTTGGGTTTACTTCTCTTTTCTTTTTTGCAGTTGTCGCCCTTGGATTTCTACTTCCTGCTGCTCTTGTATCTGCTGAGCTTGCCACAGGCTGGCCTAAGTCTGGCGGCATTTACGTCTGGGTACGCGAAGCGTTTGGTGACAAGTGGGGCTTTTTTGCTATTTGGATGCAGTGGGTGCACAACGTCACCTGGTTTCCTGCCATCCTTTCCTTCGTCGCAGCAACTCTTGCCTATGTCTTTAATCCAGAGCTTGCCAATAACAATTTATTTCTTTTCATCGTGATATTAGTAGGCTTCTGGGGCATGACGGCCTTAAATTACCTTGGGATAAAGACATCTAGCATATTCAGTACAATCGGTGTTATTTGCGGCACCATCGTTCCTGGCTTGTTCATCATCTTTTTGGGAATCACATGGATTTCTAGTGGCAATCCCATCCAAATCAATTTTGCCACAGAACCTCTTATCCCTAACCTAGCAGATCCAAATAACCTTGTATTTATGGGAGGTCTATTTCTTGCATTTGCGGGCCTCGAAGTATCAGCAGGCTATGCAGGCGAGGTCAAAGATCCTCAAAAAAACTATCCACGCGCAATCATCATTGCAGCCGTTATTACGTTTTTTCTATTTTTATGTGGATCACTATCGATTGGGATTGTTGTTCCTAAAACCGAAATCAGTCTTGTCTCTGGACTAATGGAAGCCTTTCACCTCTTCTTAACTAATTATCATCTCGCATGGCTCATTCCCGTCCTTGCATTTCTTCTTATTTTCGGAGCCATTGCCGAAACTAACTCTTGGATTATTGGCCCAGTAAAAGCTCTTTATACAACTACGACTCACGGTAACTTGCCGCCTATCTTCAAAAAGATCAATAAACACGGCATGCCAACAAACCTCCTCCTCTTTCAAGCGATTATTGTTACATGCGCCGCTATCGTCTTACTCTTTATGCCAACAGCAAGCAGTGCCTACTGGATTTTGACAGCCCTTTCAGCGCAGATCTATCTTGTAATGTACTTAACAATGTTTGTAGCGGCCATTGCCCTTCGATACACCAAACCACATGTTCCTCGAGCCTATAAAATACCCCACCCACACAAAGGCATGTGGCTCATCGCATCTCTTGGAATCATCTCATCACTTTTTGCCATTGGCATCACATTTTTGCCTCCTGCCCAACTCCACGTTGGCAATCTCCTGTTTTATGAGCTCTTTTTAATAATCGGTCTAGCTGCTATGATGGCCCTACCACTAATCATGCATGCATTTAAAAAACCCGAATGGCAATGACACCCCTTCCAGATGCCCTGCGCCCGACCACGTTTGACGACGTTGTCGGTCAACAGGGCGCAGTTACTCACTTAAAGGCAAGCATCGCAAAGCTCCAGCCTATTTCTATTCTCTTTTGGGGGCCGCCAGGCTGTGGTAAAACCACCCTCGCTAGGCTTTATGCAACAGCCTTTGATCCCCATTTCCTCACTTTTAGCGGAGCTTATTCCGGCAGCGTTGAAATCAAAAAAATTCTCAAAGAGATCAAAGATAATCCCCTCTTTTCCAAAAGGCGCGTTCTCTTCATCGACGAGATCCATCGCTTTAACAAAGCCCAGCAAGACATTTTTCTTCCCTATATCGAAGACGGCACAGTGATTCTCATCGGTGCTACTACAGAAAACCCCTCATTTTCCCTTAATGACGCCCTACTCTCCCGACTACGTGTTTTTCAGCTAGAGCCCTTAAAAGATGAGCATCTGCTGCAAATTCTTGCTAAAACACCGCTTAAGCCACCACCTGAAACGACTCAATCTCTTCTCCTGAACAGCGCTGGCGATGCGCGCCACTTCCTCAATGCTATAGAGACACTCATTGCTCACAACGACCCTAGCCTAATCACTAAGCGGTGCGCTCCTTACGATAAGAGCGCAGATAGCCATCACAATCTGATTTCCGCACTCCATAAATCTGTACGCGGATCTGATCCTGATGCAGCCCTTTACTGGCTCTGCCGCATGCTTGCCGGCGGTGAAGACCCTAATTATATTGCCCGCCGCCTTATGCGTATGGCAGCAGAAGATATCGGCCTTGGAGATCCTCAAGCCCTGACAATTGCTCTAAACGCCTGGCAAGGCTTTGAGCGTATGGGGCCTCCTGAAGGTGAGCTTCTCCTTGCCCAAGCAACCATCTATCTTGCGCTCGCACCTAAATCAAACGCCTCTTATATAGCTTTTAAGGCTGCTCAATCCCTGGCCCAAGAAACAACACAACACATGCCACCAAAGCATATTCTAAACGCGCCGACAAAACTCATGAAGGATCAGGGGTATGGAAAAGGCTACATCTACGATCACGATACAGAAAATGCCTGCTCTGGGCAAAACTACTTTCCAGAAGAGATCCAAGAGCGCCCAGCTTTTTACAAACCAGTTAAGCGAGGCTTTGAGCGTGAAATGCAAAAGCGCCTAGCCTACTTCTCGAAACTAAGAACTTCATCTACGAACTGACGAATATCTTTCCATGCACGCTCAGCTGCAACTGGATTATAAGCAATACCCATTTCAGGGTTGTTGGCTGTTGGCGTAGTGAATGCATGCATGGATTGACTGTAAATGTTTGTTTGCCAATCAGTTTTGTTTTGCGACAGCCTTTTTTGGAACTGGAGCAATTCTTCCATTTTATCAATAGGGTCATCATGCCCATGTAAAATCAACACCTTTGACTGAATCGGCTGAACGGCACTTTTAATAGGAGGCTCAAAGTGACCATAAACACTAATAACACCTTTAATTGCTGGAACAGCACGAGCTAGATCAAGAGCGCAAAGCCCACCAAAACCAAAACCGAGTACAACAAAAGAATCATTATCAATAAATGGGTGAGCACAAGCTGCTTCGTACCCCCTTAAAAGTCGATTTTTGAGCAGTTGGCGATCAGCAAGAAATGGTTGCTTAAGAGCTTTGTTCTCAGAGGGAGATTGACCTAAAACGCCTTTTCCATAAACATCTATAGCAAAAGCTGCGTACCCCCAACTAGAAATTAAGTCAGCTTTTTCACAGATGTAGGCATCTCTTCCAGCCCAAGCATGACAAAGGATAACAGCAGGCTGTTTTGCTTTTTTGGGGTAGGCTAGATACCCTTCCAATTCATGATCTTGATATGGTACGTACTCACTTAACATACCGTACTTTGTAAACTACTTCTGCTTTGCTTGTCAAAGAAAAGTGTGAGGGGTAGCACTATTGACAACTCAAGGATTAAAAGCGACGATGCAAATGCATCTAGTCTTCTCTTTCGTCTCTATAAGAGACATGTTTACCTGAGCGATTTAAGACGACGATGGTAGAATACGAAAGACAATCTGTGGAATGCCATAACAATAGGCGTAATGTCCTCTGTATGAATAGCCAGAATGGATGTTCAAAAATGCATCTCAAATATAATACCCCTCACAACTTTAATTTAACATTGTTTCAATAAAATGTATATAAAATAACAAACTATTTATAATTTATAGGTTTTTATTCTAATCAACTGGCCCTGTACAGGAAAAAAAAGTTTGCATATTAATTGTAAGAACTGGCAAAGTTTTCGTTAAAGCAATTGCTAAGGAGTGCAAATGTCTATAAAGTCACCAACTCAGCCAAAAAAAACAAAGCCCCTTGACGTGCAGTCCATTGCACGCAAACAACAAGACTACGTAGTTGAAGTCAGGCGGGCTCTACACCGAATTCCAGAACTTGGATGGCGTGAAACTAAAACAATTGACTTCATACTTAATCAAATCGATCAAGTGATGCCATTCATCCCATTTGATGTCCAAGTTCAGGTCCTCAAAGGAGGCATTTGCGTAGACGTTACGGTCGATTCAAAATTTGATCGTATTTTATTTCGTGCAGATGTTGATGGATTACCAATAGAAGAGCAAACAAATTTACCATACGCCTCAACGCATCCAGGCGTTATGCACGCCTGTGGACATGACTGCCACTCTGCTATGCTCCTTGGAGCCTTTCGCTCTTTAGCAACTGGGGTATTGCCTAAGAACAACATTCGATTCATCTGGCAACGTGCTGAAGAGCTTTTTGACCAAAAATCAGGCGGAGCAACTCTAGTCGAGGAAGGCGTTACAGATAATGTTGTAAAAGTCTATGGACTACACCTCTCAACCCCTCGTGAATCGGGCAAGCTTCTATCTCGCCCCGGCCCCATGATGGCCAACGCAGCTCACATCCAAATGGAAATAGGCTGTACAGGAGGCCATGTGATGCATCCAGAGCTAGGATCAAATGCGATTGACATAACCACTGACATCCATATGGCACTTAGAAACTTTGCTATGCGTACTGTCGGCCCCGCAGAAACACTAGCATTTACTCCATCTGTATCAATAGCCGGCGATACAGAGAATATCATGCCAAATCAAGCTCACGTTAGCTACTCTATCCGTAATTTCCTGCCTCCAGAGCAGCTTCACACTTTCCTGGTACGACTACGGTATCAAGTCGAATCCATCATTAAAATCTATCCCAAAGCTGTGCTTAAAAAATTTGAGTATCTGCCAGGTTTTCCAGCACTTATTAACGATGATGAATCCTATCAAAATACAAAAAACATTTTATCTGCGCATCAACTTAAGACAGACTATTGCCCTTTACTTTTTTCTGGTGAAGATTTTGCCTATTATGCACAGAAGAAGCCGAGTTCATTCTGGATGCTAGGAGCAAAGCAAGGGCCTGGATATGATCACCATACACCCTACTTTAACCCAGATGAATCGATTTTATGGGTGGGCGTTGCTTACTGGCTTGCAATCGCTACCGCTTAAAGCTCTCAAGATCTTCTAAGGGATTTTTAAATTCTTCCCACGAGTAGAACTTTTCTTTTTTGGGGACAGCCTTTTTACCGCGGCTTGCAGCAGATTTATCTTGCATCAATCCATGCTTAGACAAAATCACAGGTACTTGCCCAGTTTCATTGATAAATAGAACACTACTTGGCGAGCCACCATACATTAACATCCCCTCGTTTGCAGACGATTTTGACATCAACATGTGCGGCGCTTTTTCTGAAATACCAAGCACAACATCAGGTGAATCTCCATTTTGAAAAAAGCTAACTGAAGGATTATCACCACCCTTTAAAAAGGTCGCGATCTGACCTTTGTTATTAGCTAAAGCAATAGCACTACCACCATTTTTTAAGGCGACAAGCGATCCAGTCACCTCACCAGTTTGATTACGCAAGAAAACGCCTGCGGAACTTCCCCCTTGCATCTGAACAAGTGGCGCCCCTTCATGGTTATTAAGCTTAACAAGTGGACCATGGGTTGACGAAATCATCTCAATTTGAGATTTATCATTTTCAAAAAACGCTAAAGTTGGATTTGTTCCACCTTTTAAAGAAATTTGGGGTTTTTCATCACTATTTCGAATTGCAATTGAGGCACTTCCAGTTTTAGATACGCTCATATTAGCAATCACTTTCTGGTCCTTGTTCATCACAAAAACACCAGGAGCAAAGCCTCCCTGGAATTGAATTCGCTTAGAGCCCGTTTCATCACAGAGGACAAATCCAGAGCCATCTTCTTTAAAATCTCTTAATTGGGCAATAATCTTATCTGAGCGATTTCGAACAACAATACCAGGACTATTACCCCCTTCCAGCATCAAGCGCTCTTTTCCTCTTTCATCACAAAGAGCAATGACAGCCTTGTGCTCATCAACACGCATTTCAAGAACAGTGCGGCCATGAGCTGATTTTAGTACAATTTTTTCAGCCTCAATAACCCGTTCTTGAGTCCCTGCTGTTTTAAAACCCAAAGCGCTTCCAAGCGCAAAAACACTAACAACAACGCCAATAGCTTTCCAAGATCTTGCTTGCATAAAGAATTCCCCCTAATTCTTCATCTTAGCGACTAGAAATTATTTTGCAAGAGCTACTTCATCACCCACATTGAGCAGTTACGGTAAGGAAAGATGCTTAAGATTTTGATTCCCAGTAGAGTAAAAAATGCGCAGCCATATTTTTAAATATTGCGAGCAATTTTTAATTCGCTGGGGATTATACCGAATGGAACTCATAAATCGGTTTTGGGCAACGCGAAAGCTTTCGAAATTTGCCGATCTTAAGTAACGCGAGTTGCGGATCAACTATCTATGAAATGGTGCATATTTTTGATGAAATTTTTAGAAAAATCTGCGCAGTGGATAGCCAACGCGCTATTCTCAAGCAGTTTTTCCTAGAAAGATCGCCAAAAGATGGGCCAGTTCAAGGGAGTTGGTCCGCAACTCGCGTTAAGTAACCTAATATTAAAAATATGAGGCCACTTAAGATCGACGAATTGCGGTGCTTCTGAAGCCGCCGAAAATCCGATTTTTGAATCCCATTCGGTATATAAGATTATGCATATTTTCAATCGCAACTGCTTAATGTGGGTCATTAAGCTCAATCCAGCGACCGTGAGCTTTGATCAAATCAATCAAGCGCTCGAGGGCATTTTCTGATGGGATATTTTTTTCTACACGCGTTTTACCCACATATAGGTCGATCATGCCAGGCCGGCTGCCCACATATCCAAAATCAGCATCTGCCATCTCACCAGGGCCATTGACAATGCATCCCATGATAGCAATTTTAACGCCTGGTAAATGCGCTGTTTTTTCCTGAATACTCTTTGTAACGCTCTGCAAATCAAAAAGCGTGCGACCACAGCTAGGGCATGCAATAAATTCTGTTTTAGTTGCCCGCATACGCGCTGCTTGCAAAATATTGAACGAAAGATTCAAAGCATTTTCGCAGTTCATAAGGCAAAGTCCCTCACCCCATCCATCCGATAAAAGAGCTCCCAGCTCTGCACTAGCTCTAATAACCACATCATCGTACCCCTCATAGCATAAAATAATGGGCTTGTCTGTCTTTGGAAGTGGTCCATCTAAGTGATAAAAGCAATAATCCTCTCTTTTGAGAATTGGAATTTGGCACAGCTCAATTTTCTTCAACGCATCAGGCTCTGTTATCTCCTCCTTGAGCAAAAAAGCATCTGCAGATCTATCCATGCGCTGTGGCCGCCCCAGCTGCAGCTCACAGCCAACGCTCTCGTAAAAACCAGGATCCATAACGCTCTTAGTGTCTATAGCAACAATAACAGATCCATCTCGGTGTAGCGGAGCTTGAGTTTGCACTCTAGCCCGCTTTTCCCGTTTAGGTAGCGAGCGCACTTTTGCGTGCTCGATGATTCGTTTGCAAGGATCAATCTCATTCCAAGGGTCTTCAGTCAAAGAGACTCGGATCGTATCGCCCAGCCCTTCCAACAATAAAGCGCCAATGCCAACAGCTGACTTAACTCTCCCCTCTTCGCCATTACCAGCTTCTGTCACGCCTAAATGAAGCGGGTAATCCCAGCCTAGCTCATCCATGCGTTTGACCAAAAGGCGATAAGCATCAATCATAACAACCGCATTGCTCGCCTTCATCGAATAGATAATGTCGTGAAAATCATACTTGCGGCATACATTAGTAAACTCAACTGCTGATTCAACCATCCCTGCAGGACTATCGCCAAATCGGTTCATGATGCGATCACTGAGCGAGCCATGATTTGTGCCAATACGAATGGCAATGCCCCGCTTTTTGCACTTTTCAACCAATGGAGCAAAGCCCGCCTCAATCTTTTCAAGTTCCTTTGCGTAAGTTACATCATCATATTCTAAAACTCGAAAATCGGCTCTGCGATCAACATAATTACCTGGATTTACACGCACCTTATCAACAAAGTCAGCAACAACCATCGCAGCCGGAGGATAAAAATGGATATCTGCGACCAGCGGAATGGAATACCCTTTTTTCACAAGAGCATTTTTAATTCCCTCACAAGCAAAAGCCTCTTTTTTCCCTTGCACAGTCACGCGAGCAATTTCACACCCCTCATCTGCCAAGCGGATGATCTGATCTACAGTCGCATCGACATCGGCTGTGCTCGAAGTGGTCATCGATTGAATGCGAATGGGATTATCTGCACCCACACCCACATTACCAACCATCACCTCTCTTGTCTTTCTTCTCACGAGCCAAATCTCCCAACGTGAACTGCATCGCATTTATCAGCTAACACAAAGTCATTTTCGCTCAAGCCGTCAATCTTATGCGTCCAAATCTTTAGTTCAACACGCCCCCAGAAAAGCAAAATATCTGGGTGATGCCCCTCTTCTTCAGCCAAGTGGCCCACATCATTAACAAAGCTAAGGGCCTGCTTAAAATCTTTAAATTTATAACTTTTGACCAAATGGTGCTCATCAACACAATTCCAGCCATCCAGCTGTGAAATCAGATCTTTAATTTTTTGCCCCTTAATTGCTGGCTGACCAGCTTCACAAGGCAAACATTTTTTTTGAGAAAGTTTTTCCATGCCGCCAGTCTAGCGCACCTCATTTAAATTTTCAAGAACCTTGAAAATATAAAAGGCTTCATGTAAACTTCCCTTAGAAAACTAGGAGCATTATGACAATTTCACTAAATCCATCAACTCCACCTTTGAGTGAGAATTTAATTAACGACATGCTGCCTACTGAAATAATTCTTTTGATTTTTAAGCATTTAAAAAATATTGACGATATCAACGCCGCCATGTGCACATGCAAGCTTTGGAACACCAGAATCAAAGCATCCTTAAATAATTTTGCACTCAAACTCTTTAACAAATTTCCTTATCAGACAATGAGCCATGCTCATATGTGGAGTTCATCATTTCAAGGAAATTTTACTGCTAATTACAAGACCTCCATTGATTTTTTGATGTACTCAATATCGTCCCCAACACTTCAGAAAAGCAGCGAAAGCGGAATAGCTGTCATGGCCAATGAAGTCTCATCCTTGTCAGAGCTACATATAAAAGATACAGTGCATGCTATTCTTAAGCAAAGAAAAGCCAGCTTAGATACAACACACATGCTAAAATCCATACAGGTGTGATAAAAAAAGCAGCGGCCTTAGCAGCTAATGTACGCTCTGAATGAAAGCGCTGGTTGTGCCCCATGGCATCAGGATTTCTAGTTCTTGGCTAACCTTGAAGCCTTTGAGAGGATAGCTGATCGTTGCAATACGGGCATGGTATTGCGATAGCTTGCGCGTTAGTCTCTCAATAACATCTTCTTGAAGGCATGTTCCAGCAAGGAAAACAGCACTCGCTCCGTCAAAACTGCACTTGAGCATGTCTTGACACCGAAATTCTACTCGCCTTAAGCAATGGCTCCTTTGCACTCGCTGCGCTCGCTCAATGAACTCAGGAATTTGCTCGATAGCAACGATTTTGGATCCAAAAAAGTGATTTAGAAAAAAAGCCCCGCGTCCTCTGCCACAGCCCAATTCGAGCAAGGTATCTTGTGGCTTTAGCTTAAGGGCGTTGCCAATCTGCATGAAAGTCTCAAAAGGTGTTTCTCCGTAGACGTAGGGGTCTTCTCCAAGCTCTGAGTAGTAACGCTTGGCTATTTTGTAAGGATTGGAAAACCAGTACTCCTCCAGAATTGCTTTATCGATGGCTTTAAATTCAGAGTCTGCGTAAAAATTTACCAATTCATGCTCTCGCCAGGTTGCAGAGGCACAAAAGCAGAAGGATTGAGTTTGGCACGTTTCATCGCACGGTAAAGATCGTAGGGCGGACGCTCTTGGGGCTCATCAGAAAGGTTAAATGTCTTCCAGTGCATACCAATACTGAGCTTTGAATGGACCTCTTGGTGAATTTTAACGGCATCATTGGGGCCTACGTGAACAGGTTTCATAAACTTAAGCGGCTCATACGTGCCAATGGGGATCAGGCTTAAATCCATTTTGTGAAATTTCTCTCCAATTTGCTTAAAATCAACTTTATTGTAGCCTGTATCGCCTGTAAAATAAAGGCGTTTCTTTTGTTTTTTTTCGTTTTGGGCCTCCACGACAAAACCTGCCCAAAGAGAGCGGTTAAAATCCAGGGGAAACCTTCCTGAAAAATGCTGAGTTGGGACAGCTGTTATCGTTATTTTATTTCTTTTCTTTGTGAAACCGTATCCTTCCCACCACTTAAGCTCCTTAACTCTTTTTACGCCGCATTTTTTAAACCAAGGCGCTACCCCTTCTGGAACAATCCACTGGATTTTGGGAAATCGCTTGGCAAGCTCTAAAACAGTCTTTTTCTCGAGATGGTCATAATGGTTATGGCTAATCAGAACAATATCGACGGGTGGAAGCTGCTCTAAGGGCATACCCGGAGCATGGCGCCTTACAGGACCTAAAAAAGGCAAGGGCGAGCAGCGCTGGCCAAATACAGGATCTGTCAAAATATTTAGCCCATAGATTTGCACCAAGAAAGTGCAATGGCCTATCCAAGTCACTAATGGCTTTTTCTTGCTAACCGCACTCTTCTTCTTGGGATAAGAGAAAGATCTAGGCATGCTTTTTAAGTGCTCAGCATGCCCAAAATAACCCGTTTTCCAAAGGAGCACATCGAATAATCGACGGCGAATGTTGCCAACGTGAGGATTCTTATATCGCATATATTAACTTTACACGATTTTCACCCACTGAAGTAAGAGGCAAAAATTACCTAATTGATGTTATCTAGAATTGGCTTCTAGCTGTAAAGTGATTGGCGTTGTATCAGTTATGCTCGGATCACCGGAAAATTGCACTGGCCCGGGAAAGCGATAATGGTCCTCAAGAGCCCATGCATCACGGTTTTCACTCAAATCTTTGAATGCCGGACCTTTCAGATCAACAAGCGCTTTACGAATAACGGGCTTACGCTTGCCCTTGCGCACCTCCATATTGAGCATACTCGTGATGGGTATGCCTTTAATTGTCCATTCTTCGACAGGAAGATGCAGGTGCTGCACAGCGCACATATATCCTGTAAAGCCTTGGTCAATCAGTAAAGCTGCAACGTGCCCTAATGCATAGCAGTACTGGGCATCAAAATTGCTTGGCAAGCCTGAGCGGCCCTCATATCCAAAGAAATGCAGAACCGGCTTGAATTTACCTTCAAAACGACGTTTTTTTAGCTCTAATTTAACTGTTTCTGCAAAAAGCGCTTCGGTATTGATGTGCGACACTTGGACATTACCATGAGGATCACGGTCTAAAAGCAACTGCTTTTGAATGCTTTCTGGAAGAGCGTCATAGGCTTGCTTGGAGGCCGGGCTTAACGAGGAAACAACGTTTCCACCTTTTGCTAACATCTCGTTGAGCTCAGATATGAGCTGCTTAACTTCGGGAATAAATTCAATCAGCCCTTCTGGAATCAGAACAAGCCCATAGTTTTTTCCTGCCTCAGAGCGCCTTTGAACAATATCAGCTATTTCGTTTGTGATTTGGGAAAGTGTTTTCCCCTCTTCTTGAACTTCCTCGCTAATGAGTGTGATGTTGGGGTGAACTTTAAGAGCGCACTCTAAAGCAATATGGGAAGCAGAGCGCCCCATGAGCTTGATAAAGTGTGTGTATTTTTTTGCTGACAAGCAATCTCTGGCAATATTACCTAATGATTCAGAGTAGATTTTAGTTGCTGTATCAAAACCAAAAGACATTTCAATTTCTTCAGTGCGCAGATCTCCATCGATCGTTTTAGGAACACCAATCACTTTCGCTTCACACCCCTTTTCAAGAAAGTATTC
>JAUILX010000006.1 GCA_030433395.1 Chlamydiia bacterium | reverse complement strand
ATTCTGCGCGATTAATAAAGTGGTAATGCTGCCCATCTGTTTCTGCGTCTCTCTTTTGCCTTGTTGTGCATGAAGTGCTCTGCTCAAGTCTTGACGGATGGCGCTCGATCAGCATTTCTACTAGGGTCGTTTTTCCGCATCCTGAAGGAGCGCTGATTACAAATAATTTTCCCTTATTCAATGTTTTGCACCTGTTCGCGAATTTTTTCGGCTTCAGCTTTTAAAAAAGGTATTGTGTCTGTCATCTCATGTAAAAAAGCTTTTGCACCGATAGTGTTGAGCTCGCGAATCATTTCAACAAGCAAAAAGTCAAGCGTCCTACCAATAGCAATTTCTTTTGACTTAAGCAAGCTGTCAAATTGGCTAAAATGGGAATTAAGCCTGACAATTTCTTCTGTAACGTCACATTTTTCAGCAAAGAGCACAACTTCTTTTGCTACATCTTCTTGCGAGATGTTGAGAGATTTTAAACGATCATTTAGCTTTTGACGCAATGCCTGTGGTGCGCTTTGAGCGAGTTTTTTCAGTGACTTGACTCCTGATTGCAATGCGCTTAAGCGAGCTTTTATATCATTGGCAAGATGCTCTGCTTCCATTTGCTTCATGTGGATCAATTCGCTTATTGCTTGAGATAATCCCTTCAAAACCCCTTTACTATCTGGCTCAGAGGGGGCAATGCTCACCTCGTTATAACGCTCACATAAAAATGGCAAAGTGACTTCGCTTTTATTAAATCCAATTTTAATAAAATGATTGGAAATGGCGCTCAAAGCCTCTTTACTTGGCAGCTCACAGTCTAAAGATTCCCCTTTTTCCCGATTGACCCGCACAGTGATAGTTCCACGATGAACAGATTTTTTAATCGTGTTGCGGATCTCAATATCACAAAATAAAAGCTCGCGAGGCAAACTAAGGTTGATTTCAAGGCCTTTACGATTTACGGAGTGAATTTCAATTTGATAGCCACCTCCGCTTGCTCTACCATATGCTGTCATGCTACGTCTTGCCATGGATTGATTATACCCGGGTTATAGACATGATGTCAATTTGTTGACTGGGGCAAAAGAGCGTCTGTGAATTGGAGTTGGGCCGTGTAGCATGAGCGCTTCTAGGTGCTCTTTTGTTGGATAGCCCTTGTGCTTTGCAAAATTGTACTGAGGGTATTGCTCATGGTATTTTAGCATTTTTGCATCGCGTGTCTCTTTAGCCAGAATTGATGCAGCGGCAATCGAAGGTGAGCGGCTATCTCCTTTTACGATCGCTTGACAGGGTAAATGGATATCGGGACACTTGTTCCCATCGATTAAGGCATAGTGGACAAGAGCAAGCTGCAAAAGCGCGCGCTTCATAGCTTCTAGAGAGGCCTGCAAAATATTTATTTGATCGATTTCTAGGGGAGAGCACTCGGCAATGCCAAATTGGATCGCTGGGTAGGTTGTTAGAAATAAAAAAAGCTCAGCCCTCTTTTTTGGGGTGAGCTTTTTGCTATCATTAAGGCCGTCTATTTCTAACTCGAGGGGCAAAATGCAAGCAGCTGCCACAACAGGACCTGCTAAAGGTCCGCGGCCAGCTTCGTCAACACCTGCAATCAGGCGATACCCCTGATTGTTTAGCTCCCGCTCAAAGTTATTCTGCAACGGGTTTGTCGTCTTCAGATGCTGGAGGGGTCTCTTCCACGATTTCTTTAGCGACAGGAGCTGCTTTTTTGTCTTTTTTTGCCAAGATGCGCTCTTGCAAGCGAGCTTTTTTACCTTGCGTTCCACGAAGGAAGTAAAGCTTAGATCGGCGCGTTTTTCCTTTGCGTAGAACTTCAATTTTAGCAACGCGTGGGCTATGAAGGGGGAACACACGTTCCATAGAGATACCGTAAGCTACGCGGTAGATTGAGAAAGTCTCTGAGACTCCTCTACCTTTGCGTGCAATCACTGTGCCTGTTAAGGCCTGTATACGCTCTTTATCACCTTCGATGATTCGCACGTGCACTCGCACTGTGTCACCCACTTCAAATTCGGGAATGTCTGCTCTGATATGCTCTTGAGCTAGCTCTTCTACGATTGCGTTCATGTTTGTTTCTCCTTTGCAAGTAGGTCTGGCCTCACTTGCGACATTTTGTTTAAACCTTGCTCTTTTCTCCACGCTTCAATCTGCGCGTGATTGCCTCCAAGAAGCACTTCGGGCACTTTGACAGCTTCAAATTCTTCTGGGCGCGTGTAGTGGGGGCTGTCAAAACCCACTTCGCCAAATGTATCACACCTTGCCGACTCTTCGTGGCCAAGAACCCCAGGTATAAACCGCACTGTAGCGTCAAGCACTACGTTTGCGGCTGGCATACCGCTTGTCAACACATAATCACCGATACTAACCTCTTCATCAACTTCGGCAATGATAGCTCTTTCATCAATGCCCTCATAATGACCACAAAGAAGCACCATATGCTCGTAGCTAGCAAGCTCTTGGCACTTGGCTGCATTAAGCGTCTTTCCTTGCGGAGAGAGATAAACCACATGAGTACCACCTCTTCTCCTCGACCGTATAGCCTTAACCACAGGCTCAGCTTTTAAAAGCATGCCAGGGCCTCCACCGTACGGGCGGTCATCGACTGTTTTGTGCTTGTCTGTTGCAAAGTCACGAATGTCAACACACGTGATATTCACAAGACCCTTATCTCTTGCCCGCTTGATCATACTTACATTATGCGGGCTTTCAAAATACTCAGGGAAGAGCGACAAAATGTCGATATCCAAACCGTTTACTTAGCCTTTTGCTCGCGGCGCAATTTATACGCGGCAGGCGCATAGCGCTTCACAAGTGACTCAGCACTTTCTGTAAGCTCAGCCCCTTGGCCAATCCAGTGGCAAAGGCGCTCTTCATTAAGCTGCGCATTTTTCTCTTCTTTGGACTGTGGCGCATATGAACCTACGCATTCGATGTAAGCACCATCGCGCGGTTTCTTTGCATCTGTGACCACGAGCCGGTACGTTTTGCTATTGCGCGCACCTTGTTGTCTAAGACGAATTTTTAACATTGTTTCTCCTACTTCACCATCTTCATTAAGTTTTTCATGCCTTTCGTTTTTTTCATCAGGCTTTTCATTTGCTTATGACTCTTCACCAGTTTATTCACTTGGTCGATATTTGTGCCACTCCCTTTTGCTATACGCAACCGGCGAGGTGGCAATAATTCATCAATTCCCGTTCTTTCCCTCGCTGTCATCGATTCAATAATTGCGCCGACGCGCTGCATCTCTTTTTCAGGCAAATCTAAATCGCCTAACTTCGATGCTCCTGGCATCATGCTTAGCATGCCTTTAAGCGAGCCCATTTTTCGCACCATTTTCATCTGCGATAAGTAGTCCTCATACGTAAATGAGGCTTTTTTTATTTTCGCTTCAAGCTCTTTGGCCTGCTTCTCATCCATGTGAGCTTCGGCCTTCTTGACCAAGTTGATCACATCGCCAAAACCCAAAATCCTATCAGCCATTGACTGAGGATTGAACAGCTGTAGCTCATCGAGCTTTTCACCAACGCCCTCAAATTTAAGAGGCTTGCCAGTCACATCCAAAATCGAGATCGCAGCACCTGCTCTGGCGCTACCGTCAAGCATCGTCAAAATCGAGCCTGTCATCCCAATTTGCGTATCAAATTCGCTTGCTGTTTTCACAGCGTCCTGCCCAATAGCTGCGCTCGCTACAAAGAGCACCTCATGAGGATTTAAAACCTCTTTTACAGCTTTGAGCTCAGCCATTAACCTTTCATCAATATGCAACCTTCCAGCTGTGTCGCAAATCAATACATCGCAATCTGTTTTCATCGCCTGCTTGGCAACTGTAACTGGATCGCTGCCACGCTGCGCAATCACCTTAACATCAATCTGATTTCCTAGCGTCTCAAGTTGATCAATCGCTGCCGGCCTTTGCAAATCAAGAGCTGCAATTGCTACGCTCTTGCCCTGCTTTTTTAAATAGTTGGCAAGTTTGGCGCAGGTTGTCGTTTTACCAGAGCCTTGCAAGCCACAAACCATGATGACCGACGGCTTGCCATTCAGGCGCAAACTCGCCTCATCTCGACCCATGAGCTCAACGAGCTCGTCATGGACAAGCTTGATGAATTGCTCACCTGGATCAACACTGCGCAACACATCAGCTCCAAGAGCTTTTTCCTTCACGCGCGCAATAAAACGTGACACTACCTTGTAGCTAACATCAGCATCGAGCAGAGCCAAACGCACCTGACGGACAGCATCAGTGATATTTTCTTCACTTAAATGCTTCTTGCCACGCAAGGATGCGCACAGATCACTAAACTTTTCAGTTAACTTACCAAACATCTGCACCAGTATAGCATACTACATTCTAGGTTACAAGAATGAAATAACGATCGTGACCAGCTAAATCTTGAATCACCTGGCCGCTGCCAAAAATTTTTTGAAGTGCAGCCCCCTGCCCTGCGCCAATTTCAAAGAATAATTTAGCTTTCGGGTTTAAATATGCAAACATCTCTTTTTGAATACGCTCATAAAACTCTAAGCCGCTATCTCCAGATACAAGAGCTAGTTTTGGTTCGTTATCTAAAACGCTAGGTTCTAAAGTTACATATTCCGCCTCGGTTACGTAGGGGGGATTACAAAAAAGATAATCACACTTTCCTGAAAATGGCTCAAAAAGGTCTCCACAAAGAACGGAAACATCAAGATCATTGAGCTTTGCATTGCTCTTTGCCAATTCTGTAGCCCGTGGATCAACGTCTGATAACGTTACAGTAAGACTGGGCATCAATTTTTTGATCGCCAGCCCAATGCATCCGGTCCCACAGCAAATATCCCATGCAATTTTTCCAGCTTCTAAGTGAGGCAAAGCATGCTCAGGCAAAAACTCCGTTTCTAAGCGTGGCAACAGAGTTGATTTGTTCCATTGAATGCGGCAGTTTAAAAAATCGATCTCAGTTGGCAAGTTGTCTGGCATAGTTTTCTGCTACCAAGGCTTCAGTGAATTCATCTAAGTCTCCCTGCATCACTTGATCAAGTTTATAAAGCGTCTTGTTAATGCGGTGGTCTGTCACCCGATTTTGCGGATAATTATAGGTGCGGATGCGCTCTGAGCGATCCCCAGAACCGATTTGCGATAATCTTTCAGAAGACATTCTCGCCTCAGACTTTCGACGTTGCTCATCAGCGATTTTAGCATTAAGAAGCCTCAAGCACTTGGCTTTGTTTTTATGCTGCGATCGCTCTTCTTGAGAATACACAACAACCCCTGTCGGGATGTGTGTGATGCGCACTGCAGAGTCAGTGGTGTTTACGTGCTGACCGCCAGCTCCAGAGGCGCGATAAGTGTCAATTTTTAGATCGCTTTCATCAATATCGACAATCTCTTCTTCATCGGGCTCCATCAATACTGCGACTGTGATTGCCGAGGTGTGCACACGCCCCTGCGTTTCGGTATCAGGGACGCGCTGGACCCTATGTGTACCAGCTTCAAACCGCATCAATCGATAAACAGCAAGACCTGAAAGCACAACACTGTAGTCTTTAAATCCACCTTGCTCTGAGTGCGATGCAGCAAGTAGCTCAGACTTCCAGCCCTTCTTATCAGCATATAAACGGTACATACGTGCACAGTCGCCGACAAACAACGCAGCCTCATCACCGCCTGTGCCAGCACGTATTTCTAAAATCACATTGTTATTATCATGAGGATCTGGAGGAACAAGTAAGCTTTCAAGCTCCTGCTCTAATTTGGGAAGGCTTGCTTCAAGGACTTCGATTTCATCTTTGATAACAGCCTGAAATTCTTCATCAGACTCAGATTTTAGCAGCTCACGATTTTCGGCGAGCTGCTCTTTTGCCTGTTTTAGCCTCTCGTAAACCTCTTTAAGATTTGATAGATAAGAGTGCTCTTGCGTCAGCTCTTTATACCGCTTTTGATCAGAAAGCGCCTCAGGATCTCCAAGGGCATTTTCAATCTCGCTAAAGCGCGCAAGTAGCGCATCTACCTTATCTTTCACGAATCAGCTGGCTTTTTCTTAGGCGCTGCTTTTTTCGCTGCAGGTTTTTTTGCAGGTACTTTTTTTGTCTTGACCGCTACTTTTTTATCTTCCTTTGGCTCTTCTACTTTTTTTGGAGCCGCAGGTTTTTTTGTTGTGTAGCGATTACGGAATTTATCAACGCGCCCTTCTGTGTCAACAAACTGCTGACTTCCAGTGAAGAAAGGGTGCGATGCTGATGAAATCGGCACGCGATAAACGGGATACTCTTTACCCTCAAAAACTTCTTTTTCTTGAGGCTGTAAGGTTGTGCCGCATACAAACTTGGTGCCTGTCGCCGTATCGACGAATAAGACGTCTTGGTATGGGGGATGGCCTTCTTTTTTCATTGTTTCTCCTGATGTGTTGACAACTGTACTACTAAACACTTAAGATTATCGAGAAATTAAATAAAACGCAAGGGGCATAATGAAACAGCGGTCGATCAAATATTTATTGATCCTTTTAGCAACGACAACAGCCATCTCACTTATCTTCAAAGGCCCCATTCCTGCTTGGCTTAAATGGTATGACCCCCACATGTGGCTTGGCCTATCTGACTGGGGTGTCTACAAATATTTTATTTGGCAAATCGCCACTTATATTCTTCTTCCAACTCCTGACGCTGATGCCTCTCTCATGTTTCTTTTCAACACAGGATTTACCCTTTATCTTCTCTGGACCATCGGCAAGGCCCTCTCCTATCAAAAGTCTCTTCGAGATTTCTGGATCTTGTTCCTTGGCAGCGGAGCCATCGGAGGTGCTAGCGCCGGCCTTGCGCTGATCCTCTCCCATTCGACTGGCCACCTCGCTGGCTGGACACCTGCTCTTTACGGCCTGCTTATGGGGTGGATACTTGCAAACCAGCATGGCCGAGTCTTAGTCTTTTTTGCAATCCCTATGCCCATTAAATGGGTTATATTAGGAGCCGCAGCCGTCACCCTCTACCTGGATGTTGCCGGAGGCCTTTATCTGCAGTTTATAGCTAGCCTAACGGCCATCCTTTTCGGCTATCTATACGCTATCATCGCTTGGGAGGCCCACTCTCCTTTTAAACAGCTTCACTCTCTTGAGCGATTCCTTCATCGCCTTCGAGGCAAAAAAGCAAAAATCCATGATTTTGAGGTTTACCATGACATCCGTTGAAAGTGCATTTGGTTATTCAGCAGGTTTGGTCAGCGTCTCACCCAGATGCAGAAAAGACTTGACATCTTTATCTCCTTATGCTAAAGTAGTTGCATGTTTATTCTCCTCAAGCATGCACTACTTGGCCTCCTAATCTTTCTAGCGCCAGCTCCCCTGTATCAAACATACCAGGGCTCAGCGAAAGGCGTTGTTGTAGAAAATAATACAAAAATCCTCTCCTTAAATATTTTGGGCTTCCCCAAAGGACAAACAGACCGAGAAAACCGCCCTCACTTTCTTGATCCTGTTAAGGGTGCCAATAGCCGGATCAGTAAGATTTATAACACCATTAAGGCTGAGCAGCCCGACATCCTTCTTCTCCAAGAGGTCCATGATGAGGGCAACCAGATCGACGAACACATCATTAATGGGCTGAGCGACCAATTTTCCACCTTCTACACTCATACTCTGCGCGGCCAAAAAGTCCTTGGATCAGGCCTCCTTGTAGCTACACGCTACAAAAACACCTCATTTGAAATGGTCCCTTTTACAAGCGATGGAGGAGCCGATCGCAAATACGTTCATAAAGGTTTTGGAATCATTTCCGTTCGCGATAACAACGATAAATTAGTCATGCGCGTTGTTAACACACACATGCAATCTGGCCCTACAGATAGTCTTGAGACGACTTTTGATGGATGCACAATGACCTACGGCCAAATCCGAAACAACCAAATGCAGCAGGTCATCACAACCTTAAATCAACTCGATGCCCAAGAAAAAGCAAGCGTTAACAACCTCAGTTATGGGTTTTGATTGCTTGTATTTCAGAGCAGATCAGGTGATAGATTGTTCCATTTTTTGCGATTCAATAGCCGCAGGCGCTATGGATGAGCAAAAAAGGGTGCAAGATAGCACCTTAGATGCCTGAAGACAAGTGATATAAACCCATAACTGAGGTTAACATTATTGGAGGCGATTTCAACGCCGACCGTGCATCAGGAGAATCCTTTCCAAGACTGCAAGATGGATTTACTAAAGAGCAACGCGTAGCATACACACAATTAGATCTTGGACAAACACCCAAAGCTTATGACAACATCGTTAGCCTGCCTGGAAAGCATAAAATGGTTACTCGTGTTGCCAGCCCATTTACCAGCTACAACGATCCTTCTGATCATGCAGCTTTAGTCACCACAATCACTGGCTATTTGAACAGCTAGCAATCCCGCTAAAAGCCCCTCTTCGTAACGGAAGACTGGATGATTTTCGAGCTCTGGGAAGTCATTCGGTTGCAAAATGTCATCACTAGTTAAATAGGGTATAATCTCACGCCCCAGCTTCAGCAGTTTGGCCCTTTGCTGCTCGATCATTTCTTCTAGCATCTCGCCTCTCCTTAAAGAAATTTTTCATTAGCTTTGAAGCTTCATCTGCCATAAGGCCTTTTTCGACCTCAACTTGATGAATTTCAAAACCCCCTTCTAGTACATTGATCCAGCTTCCACCTCCACCACATCGAATGTCAGGAGCTGCCCATACCACTTTTTTTAATCGCGCCTGCAAAATAGCACCAGCACACATCGCACACGGCTCAAGTGTCGTATAAAGCGTGCATTCGCTTAGCCGCCAGTTGCCTAAGTAATCACAGGCATTACGAATAGCTAAAACCTCAGCATGCGCAGTGGGATCAAGTAAAAATTCTGTTTGGTTATAGCCCTGAGCTATAATCTGATCGTCATATACAACTACGGCACCAACAGGGACTTCGCCCTTATCAAAAGCAATTTGAGCAAGCTCTAAAGCTCTTTTCATAAATCTCATACACTCAAATTACCATAATCAAATCATTGTTGTCTTGATCGAATTGCCCTTACGTGATACAATGATTAGCATAGGTAAAACAAATACGTAAAAATTGGAGAGCCCCATGTCTTTAGACAAAGGTACAAAAGAAGAAATTACAAAAAAATTTCAACTACATGAGAAAGATACAGGTTCTGCAGACGTCCAGATCGCAATTTTAACCGAGCGCATCACTGAACTTACAGACCATTTAAAGATCTCACCCAAAGATCACCGCTCACGCTTGGCCCTTCTTAAACTTGTTGGCCAGCGCCGTAAGCTACTCGACTATCTTAACTCAACAGACACTAAGCGCTACCAAACTCTGGTCAAGCGTCTCAAACTACGCAAGTAGTTTTCTAAAAAAGCCTTCCTATACGGAAGGCTTTTCTGTACCAAAGAAACATAGGCCCTAAAGGTTGCTTTGAAAAGACTCTTTTGATAAAATCGAATCTTTAGGCAGTTGGAATTTATGTCTATGATCTGCTTTATGCTAAACTTAGATCAGATCATAGGGATAAAAATTTGATTGCCTAGCAACTTAAAAATATAAAAGGAAATCAAATGGATTTAAAACGCGAAACACTTTCGGTCACAATCGCTGGCCGTGAAATGACTTTCGAAACAGGTAAAATTGCTCGTCAAGCTGGCGGCTCTGTACTTGTGCGCTGCGGCGAAACAATTGTCATGGGCACAGCCTGTGCAAAACCTACCGGTAGCGACGATATCGACTTCCTACCTCTACGTGTTGACTACACAGAAAAATTCTCAGCAGCTGGTAAAACACTTGGCGGCTTCATTAAGCGCGAAGGACGGCCAAAAGAGCGCGAGATCCTAACTAGCCGTCTAATCGATCGCCCACTACGCCCCATGTTTGAAAAAGGCTACTACAATGAAACGCAGGTGCTAGCTTATGTTCTCTCTTACGATAACGAGCATGCCCCAGAACCACTAGCTATTTGCGCAGCTTCTGCAGCCTTGGTACTCTCAGACATCCCGCTTATCAAGCCAGTTGCCGCTGTACGTGTTGGAATGATTAACGATAACTTTGTAATTAACCCAACTGTTACAGAGCAAAAAGAATCAAAACTCGACCTTTTGATCGCTGGAACTGAAGATGCTATTTTGATGATTGAAGGTTTTTGCGACTTTTTAACAGAAGAGCAAGTCCTAGATGCTGTTAATGAAGGGCAAATTGCCATTGCTACCATTTGCGAGAAGCTTGCTGACTGGCAAAAGCTGCATGGCAAGCCAAAAATGCGCGATATTTTTCGTATTCCTCCAAAAGAGCTGCATGAAGAAATCAAAAAAATCTGTGGCAGCAGAATTGATGAACATGTACGCATCAAGCAAAAAGCTAAGCGCGATGAATCCATTGCAGCTGTCAAAGAAGATGTCATGGCGCAGCTATTCCCAGAAGGAGAAGTAGCCCAATTCAACAAAGTCGATGCAAACATCTCCTTTAAGAAATTTGTCGCATCAAAAATGCGCAACATGATCTTGACAGACAAGGTACGCGCCGACGGTCGAAATTCTGACGAAATCCGCCCGATCGATATCGAGCTTGATCTGCTACCTCGCACGCATGGCAGCGCTCTTTTTACTCGAGGAGAAACTCAAGCGATCGCTGTTTGTACTCTTGGTGGCGGCAACATGGCGCAACGCTTTGAGCACCTTGAAGAAGAAGGCGAGCAGCACTTTTACCTCCAATACTCCTTCCCCCCATTCTCTGTTGGAGAAGTTGGTCGCATGGGCGCCCCTGCCCGCCGAGAGATTGGGCACGGCAAGCTTGCAGAGCGCGCACTAGCACCGCTAATCCCCTCACGCGATGCTTTTCCCTACACAATTAGAGTTGAGTCGAATATCACTGAATCTAATGGTTCATCGTCAATGGCCTCGATCTGCGGCGGCTGTATTGCACTGATGCGTGCTGGTGTCCCAATCCAAAGACCCGTAGCTGGAATTGCGATGGGCCTTATCTTAGATGATCACGACCGCTTTGCAGTTCTATCCGATATTCTTGGTATGGAAGATGCCCTAGGCGATATGGACTTTAAAATCGCAGGTGATGAAAAAGGGATCACAGCTTTTCAACTCGATATCAAAATCGAAGGGATCACACCAAAAATCATGCAGACAGCCCTGATGCAAGCTAAAGAAGGCCGCATCCATATTTTGAAAAAAATGTTAGCTGCTTGCCCAATTGCATCAGAAAGCCTATCCAAATATGCGCCTCGCATTGAGACAGTCAAAGTTGCTTCAAGCAAAATTGGCACCGTTATTGGCCCAGGAGGCAAAATGATCCGCGAGATCACAGAAACCTCCGGCGCTGAAATCAACATCGATGATGATGGCGTAGTAAGCATCACATGCACTAATGCTGAAGGCATGGAAAAAGCAAAAGAGATGATCCATAACCTCACTGCTGAACCAGAAGTTGGCAAAGTCTATACAGGTAAAATTACCTCTGTTACTGATTTTGGCGTCTTTGTTCAAATCTTTAGCCAAGAGGGCTTGTGTCACGTCTCTGAGCTCTCATACGAGCGTATCGACGACGTCAGAAAACACTATAAAGAAGGCGATATGCTTGAAGTGAAATACGTTGAAAAAACCGATCGTGGAGTACGCCTTTCTCGCAAAGTCTTGTTGCCTAAGCCTGAGGGCTATGTAGAGCAAGAAAGAGCGCCACGCCCTCCGCGTGATCGCAACTCACGCCCACCTCGCAGAGATGGTGGCAACCGTTCAAACGATAGAGGAGGCGAGCGCAAGCCACCCACACCTCTTAATATGATCGCACCTCCACCTCTAAAACGCTAGTTATTAAGCCCCTGGATACAGGGGCTTACCTATATACTTTTTATTTTAAATATGGTATAATAGTAGTTATAGGAAGCTACTATCATGACTTATTTAAATAAAATTAACAACCAGCCTGATTTATATCTTAGTTCACAACCAATTGATTGTGAGCCACTTGAGTCAATCCAACACTTAATCACTAAGATTGAGAAAGTTATAACCAATTGCCTTGAGCCTCTTTTTAAGCTCTTTGAACAACTTAAGACAATTTTTGATCTCACAAATCTAGACAAAACTCTCTCATTTAAAGATGCTTATGAAATATTAGATTGGAGCCATTATTTACTTAGCGATGATGCACTAAAAGAAAATTGGGGTGGCAGCGCACCCACATCTGAAAATCGCCTTTCCCACTCACACGTCATGAAAGTGTCCGACCAAGCCGTTATCATAGAACGCAAAGAACTTGGAAAAGGCGGTGGTAAGCTTGTCAACACAGGAATTTTGTTAAAGATCAACCACTTAGCTCAAGCTGAGATTCAGCAGGTAGCCGTATTAAGACCCCTATTCAAAATGGAGTTAGACAACATCATCTTAGATGAAAAAAACGTGCGAGCCCTGCAACTAGATCACAATCACATCGAAGCACAAGCTCTATATACTGGAAAAACTTTCGATCCTGCTCTTCTAAAACACCATCAAAGAGATCCAGATATCTCCCTTATTAACCAATACATGATCAAACCCTATCTAAAACCTTTTGATCAATTAAAGACGACAAAAGACGGACTTCAGGGAATGCTCGATATTGCCAAATCTATAAGCTACTTACATCGACGCGATTTTGTTCACCGCGACATCAAACCAGATAACATGATGTATACAGATAAACAAAACAATAAAATCAGCGCAAAACTAATTGATTTAGGACAACTTCATCGCATTGACAATGAATCGGACAACGTCTTTTTAGGAACAGAAGGCTACCTTGCCCCTGAAATTGAACAGTCAACAATCCACACAAAGGCCTCTGACATGTTTGCCTTTGGCGTTTCACTACATAAAGTTATAGATGGCCTCAACAAGAATGACCATGCCGAGACGCTTTTAAAAATTGAAGCTCTTGCAAATAAGCTGATCCAAGAAACCGCAGATGCGCGCCCGAGTGCAACAGATGCTTATAATGAGTTAAAAGCAATCAAGCTTGCTTTTTAACACTTTTAAAGCTATCGGGGATAGTGCAAACCGCCCACACCTCTTAACATGATCGAGCCTCCGCATCTAAAACGCTGATTAAAAAACCCTTGAATAAAGTTGTATATTTTTATTTACTTTTAATTATTAATATGATATTCTTTTTTTCATAAAAGGATAATATTATGACATACTTAAATAAAATTAATAATCAGCCAGGTTTATATATTAGTTCACAACCAATTGATTGTGAGCCGATCGAGTCAACTCAATATTTAATCACTAAGATCAAGAAAGTTATAACCAAGTGCCTTGAGCCTCTTTTTAAGCTCTTTGAACAAGTCAAGACAATCTTCGATTTAAAAAATTTAGACAAAACTCTCTCATTCAAAGATGCTTATGAAATACTAGATTGGAGCAATTATTTACTTAGCGATCATATATTAAAGAAAAATTGGAATGGCAACGCGCCTTCATCTGAAAATTGCCTTTCTCACTCACACGTCATGAAAGTGTCCGACCAAGCCGTTATCATAGAACGCAAAGAACTTGGAAAAGGCGGTGGTAAAGTTGTCAACACAGGAATTTTGTTAAAGATCAACCATTTAGCTCAAGCTGAAATTCAGCAGGTAGCCGTATTAAGGCCCCTATTCAAAATGGACTTAGATAACATCATCTTAGATGAAAAAAACGTGCAAGCCCTGCAACTAGATCACAATCACATTGAAGCACCAGCTCTATATACTGGAAAAACTTTCGATCCTGCCCTTCTAAAATACCATCAAAGAGATCCAGATATCTCTCTTATCAACCAATACATGATCAAACCCTATCTAAAACCACTTGGTCAACTGAAGACCACAAAAGATCGACTCCAGGCAATGCTCGATATTGCCAAATCTATAAGCTACTTACATCGACGCGATTTTGTTCACCGCGACATCAAACCAGATAACATGATGTATAGAGATAAACAAAACAATAAAGTTAGCGCAAAGCTGATTGATTTAGGACAACTTCATCGCATCGATAATGAATTAGACAACGTCTTTTTAGGAACAGATGGCTACCTAGCCCCTGAAATTGAGCAGTCAACAATCCACACAAAGGCCTCTGACATGTTTGCCTTTGGCGTTTCACTACATAAAGTCATAGATGGCCTCAACAAGAATGATCATGCCGAGACGCTTTTAAAAATTGAAGCTCTTGCAAATAAGCTGATCCAAGAAACCGCAGATGCGCGCCCGAGTGCAACAGACGCTTATAATGAGTTAAAAGCAATCAAGCTTGCCCTGTAGCACACATTGAGCAGTTGCGGTTGAAAATATCAGAGGACAATAGAAGATTTTGAATCCAATCAACTCAGCGCTATTATCAGCAACAGTGGCGAGGCTTAAGCTGGAGTTGGATTAGGATCAATAGGACGACCCATCTTCGGCGGTGGAGGTGGCTCCTTGCGAACATTTTGATCTGCATCAAACTTTAACTTTTTGCGCTTTTCCTCAGCATCCCACTTATCTTCCATGATCGCTTTCATATCTTCTTTATCAAGCGTTTCAAACTCCATTAACATGTCTGTCATGAGCAAGATTTTTGATTCATTGGTTTTGATGATTGTTACAGCTTGATCATGGGCTTCTTGCAAAAGCTTTTTCACGGCTTCATCAATATTTTTAGCAGTTGCTTCTGAGTAATTACGGTCCATACCCATTCCACCAAGATACTGATTCGCCTCATTTTGCTCTTCGTAGGCAACAAGACCTAGCTCATCACTCATCCCCCAACGGCAAATCATGTTGCGTGCAAGGCCTGTGGCTTGCTGAATATCCATCTGCGCCCCTGATGACACATCTCCAGCATAAAGCTCTTCAGCAACGCGTCCACCCATTAGTACAGCGAGCTGATCTACAATCTCTTTTTTCCAGTAGTTAGTACGGTTTTTCTTGGGCATGAAATGAGTTGCACCAAGTGACATACCACGTGGGATAATTGTCACCTTGTCAACTAAATCGCCATTTTCAACAACCAGACCAACAACAGCATGACCCGATTCGTGGATAGCTGTTAAGCGCTTTTCTTTGGCGTCGATTTCAAGACTACGTCTTTCTTTGCCATAGCGGACTTTATCACAGGCTTCGCGAGCATCTTCGTTTGAAACAGCAGTCTTGTTCTTACGAGCTGCAATCAAAGCCGATTCATTAAGCATATTTTCTAAATCCGCGCCAGATGCACCTGGAGTGATTCTTGCTATGGACATCAAATCGACATCATCTGCCAATTTAATTTTCTTGGCATGAACTTTAAGAATAGCAAGACGCCCCTTTAAATCGGGCAAGTCTAATACAACGCGTCTGTCAAAGCGGCCAGGACGCAACAGAGCCTTGTCAAGAATATCAGGACGGTTTGTTGCAGCGATGAGAATGATCCCTTCCTTGGTATCAAACCCATCCATTTCGACTAAAAGTTGGTTAAGTGTTTGCTCGCGCTCGTCATGCCCGCCACCCATGCCGGCACCACGCTGACGACCCACTGCATCAATCTCGTCAATGAAGATAATACAAGGGGCATTTTTTCTAGCTTGCTCAAACAAATCGCGGATGCGACTAGCTCCGACACCAACAAACATTTCGACAAAGTCAGATCCAGAGATGGAAAAGAATGGACAATCGGCTTCTCCAGCAACGGCCTTTGCAACAAGCGTTTTTCCAGTTCCTGGTGACCCCACGCAAAGAACACCTTTTGGAATGCGAGCGCCCAATGCGGTAAATTTTGCTGGGTCTCTTAAAAAGTCAACGATCTCTTCAAGCTCTTCTTTAGCCTCTTCACAACCAGCAACATCTTTAAATGTAACCTTAATTTGCTCGCGAGTGAGCATTTTGGCTGGAGATTTACCAAAATTCATAGCTCCGCCAGCAGACCCTTTCATTTGTCTTGAAAAAATGACATACAACAAAAACAGACCCAGTAAAATCGGCAGGAATGTAATGAAGATGCTAAAATAGTTAGTCGCAGGCTGCTCATTGGTATAGGTTTTATCAAGCACTGTATTGCGAGGCTGATCGGCCGCCTTAAATCCAAGACCGCGATTTTGCTCAAAAGCAGTGTATTCTTTTTGCGCTTGAGCAAACCACTGGCTAAATTGCTCTGGGTTTTGTTGCTCTAAAGTACGCGTTGACATCTCTTGATTATTGTAAAACCAAATAACATCGGAAACTTTTGCACGGGCTGTATCAAGAAGCGCTGTGTTATCGGTGAGTGATTCACTCACTGCTGTATACTGATTAAGATCTTCAACATAAGTGCGCACTGAGCGCAACTGAAGAAGACGCACGCCCTGTTTTTCAGTATTTAAAGCTTTAGAAATAGCACCGAGCTCTGTGAGTGCAGACTTATAAACGCTCATTTGCTCTTTTGGAGATTGACTTGAAGCAGCTTCAACTTGAGCTTGTAGCTCTTTGAGCTGTGTTTTCATTGTCTCATCACCGATGCCAAGTGTTGGCCCACGAAAGGCAGTGATTAAATTCTGAACATCACGGCCCAAGATTTGAGCATCTGATGCAGTTGGGTTTGCAGCCACTTTTTCATAGGTGCTCCAGGCACCTGGAATGGTGGGAGTTTGTTGATCGCTAAGTTGCTTAATAACAATACTGTTTGTGCGATTATGACTGTTATAAACGGGGTCAACAACAACATAACCACTCTGAGGAATTTGCATCCCACTTAAATGTAGGTAAGTGGTTGCAGCTCCAGTGATATTGCCGCGCAGTCCATCTAAATCATTTGCAAAACGATTTTTAGCTCTTGTAAGTTCGTGATTTTGGTTAAGCAGCTCAAGGTATCTATAGCGAGATTTTGAATTTTCAGTTAGCTGAGTTTTGAATTTTCCACTGAATGTCACAAGTTTATCGTTGATTGCAACTTTCTTATTTTCTTCTTTCTGAGTTAGGTCAAGGTTATGCAAATGCTCTGTTTGATGGGAGAAAGCAACCTTGCCATGCTTTTCAGAGCCCATGCTGCTCATGGTCAGATATACTAAAATACCTGCGAGGACAAAGAGCCAGAACCCGCCTGGAAACCCTTTCTTTTTCTGTGGATCATTATTGTTTTGTGACATAATTATTAATTTGGATTATGTTTTAGCCTATTTCTTTTTATTACACTTATTTGCATTTTTGAGAAACAAATAAGTTAACATACTTAGTCTTAGGCAGGATGGTAACATAGGTCTGTTACTTTGTCTACGCAAAGGTAGCCAAGATGGCATCGAAAGATGAAATTTCCCGATTCAACCTGTTTTTTTACCGCTTTACTAGCCAATAAACTAAAAAGAGTCTCAAGCTGAGAGTGCGTTAGCGTTCGTCCATAAGAATTGGCTAGTTCTGATAAAAAATGGGTAACTTCGACCTTCTCTAAAGGGTAAAATGGAGTAAAATCGATCTCTCCTTGCTTCAAGGCTTTAAAGTATGGGGCGATGCGGCGATCTAAATAGCTTTTAAGATCTTGACTACGCATTGCCAGCCTGCCAAGGCTTCCGTCAATGCGCTTACCGAACTGGGTCTCAAGGTTTGGTAAAATCGTTTCTCGCATGCGAGCTCTTAAATATTTAGGGTCTCGGTTCATTGGATCATTAAAAGCTTTTTGACTCATCCATGCCTGCAGCTCTTTTTTTTGAAGATTGAGCAACGGGCGCCAAATTTTCACTCCATTGATGAGCGTCTGAGGCGCTAAAGACCCAAGTTTGACTAGCTGAGCGCCCTCTAAAACACGTTTAAGAACAGTCTCGGCTTGATCGCCCAAATGATGAGCCACCATCACAGCTTGAGCATTAATTTTTTGCGCAACCTGAGCAAAAAAGTGATATCGCTGCTCTCTTGCCCACTCTTCTAAATTTCCTGTCTGCTTACTTGGATCAAGGCAAGTCGCATGAAAGGGCAAATCAATAAGGTTTTTTAGCTGCTTTGCCTCGTCTGCACTGTCATCTCTAAATCCATGGTCAACATGAGCTACATGCAAATCTAGGAAAGGAAAAAATTGTTTTACGGCCATCATTAATTTTAATAAAGCCATTGAATCGGGCCCACCCGAAATCGCCAAGACAATAGGTCTTTGATCCATCAGGTGTTTTTCTAAAAACCCTTTAACAACTGTAAGGCTAGTATCTTTCATGCTGCAAGTATACCAAAATAGATCATTTCAGGTATCATCGTGAGTTATGCCAATGGTTTGGAAATACTGCCTCGGACAGTTTGTTAAAGTTTTTTTATTAACGCTTTGTGCATTTATTGCATTGATGCTTGTCATGCGCTTAAATGATATTGCCCGATTTGCTGCACAAAGTGGCGAATGGAAAACAATTGCGCTATTTATGGTCTATCAAATCCCTTACATTCTACCTCTGTCCATGCCCATTGCAGCACTGACAGCTGCCTTTATAACTATGCGCAAACTGTGTGATAGCTCTGAGATAACCGCTTTGCGGGCTGGTACTCTTAGCATCAATCAAATTCACGCCCCTATTCTTTGCTTAGCGCTGCTTTTATCAGGAGTTAACTTCATGCTCGCCTCAGAGCTTAACCCTCACGCACGCATGCAAACGCGCAAGCTTGTATTCAAAACAACAGCTTCTAACCCTCTCTTCCTGCTACAAAAAAGCAAATACATTCGCCTCAAAGATACATCAATTGATTTGTCAACCATCAAAGCTAATAA
>JAUILX010000134.1 GCA_030433395.1 Chlamydiia bacterium | reverse complement strand
CTCTTGATAAAACAGATTTTTTCACACGTGAGATCGATGCTTTGGTGCTTGCTGGCGCGGCGGATTTAGCCATTCACTCGGCCAAAGACTTGCCTGACCCTCTGCCAAAGGGCTTAAAATGCGTTTATTTGTCCAAGGGGGTTGATTCTCGAGATGCGCTTGTGATGAGGGAGGGAATGGAACTGGCAGATGTGTCGATTGTAGGCACGTCAAGTGAGCGTCGTGACGGGGCTGTATGTGCATTGAAACCGGATGTGGTGTGCAAAGATATTCGCGGAACCATTGAAGCGCGCCTGAAGCAGTTGATGGCGGGTGATTATGATGCTGTTGTGATCGCAGAGGCTGCATTGATACGGCTAAATTTGACGCATTTAAATCGCATATACCTGCCAGGTGATACGACCCCATTTCAAGGGAGGTTGGCTGTTGTTATGAGGACTGATAGCTCTCTTCTAGAAGTGATTCCATTGTAGGTATGCGTCTTCCAGCTTCCTACTAAATAATTTGGGTTAACTCCAAAATGATTTGCAAATTCACTGATTGCTTCAGGTGCATTAAACGAATCTGGTAATTCGTTAATCGCTTCAATCATTTCAATGGTTGGTAAGGATAGTAAACGCGAGTTGCGGATCAACTCCCTTGAACTGGCCCATCTTTTGGCGATCTTTCTAGGAAAAACTGCTTGAGGATAGCGCGTTGGCTATCCACTGCGCAGATTTTTCTAAAAATTTCATCAAAAATATGCACCATTTCATAGATAGTTGATCCGCAACTCGCGTTAGTAATTGTTGCGTGTTTTGTATTGTCATTATATACATTATAAAAATAATAATAATTTATTTAACTCAAATATTTGACGGATAAGCATATGAGAGTTAACGTGTGAAAATGGCAACATTATATACGGGATTAGACCCCAAGCATTACCCTGGGCAGGTGGTGCATTGTCCGCTTATTGAAATTGTCCCTCTTTTTCCAAATATCATTGATTTGGGATTGTTTACACATTTTATTGTGACTAGCCAAACTGCTGCAAAGTTGATCCAATTACCACAGAACGCTTTTGTCATTGCTGTTGGTAGGGCAACAGCCGATGCTATTGGGCGAGCAGATCTTATTGCAAAAGATGAGAGGCAAGAGGGGGTGATTGCAATCTTAGAGTCAATGGATTTAAGAGGTGCTAATATCTGTTTGCCTCGATCAAGTAGAGCTCGAAGGTTGATTGATGAGTATCTATCAGGAAGGGGAGTGAGGTATCAAGTGATTGATTTGTATGATGTGCAGACAAAAGTTCACAAAAAATATCCTGACTTGAGTACAATTCAAAAAGTGGTGTTTACATCGCCATCGACAGTGCGTGCGTTCATTGAAGTGTATGGCGCACTGCCGCAGGGTAAAGAGCTGATTGCTATTGGTCCTGTTACACAAAAAGCTATAGAAGGAGAGTGCTATGAGTGAAACTTTTAAACTACCCGATCTGCCTTATGACTACAGCGCGTTAGAACCTGTGATTAGTGCAGAGATTATGGAGCTGCATCATAAAAAACACCACCAGGGATATGTTACCAAGCTCAATGAAGCCACGGAAAAATATGAAACTGCTCAGAGTAAAGGCGATGTTGCTGGGATGATAGCCCTTCAAAGCGCTCTTAAATTCAATGGTGGTGGCCATGTTAATCACTCTCTTTTCTGGAAGATGCTTGCCCCTGAAGGATCAAGTGATCTAGAAAAGGGAGCCTTATCGCAAGCAATTGATGATGCTTTTGGAAGCTTTGAAAAATTTCAAGAAAAGTTTAACACGAAAACGGCTGCAATACAGGGATCTGGTTGGGGATGGCTTGGCTATTGCGGCGAAACTGATTCATTAAAGATTGCTACCTGCTCAAATCAGGATCCGCTTTCCACTCAAGGACTCGTGCCTATTTTTGGGGTTGATGTGTGGGAACATGCTTATTATCTGCAGTATAAGAATGTTCGACCCGATTATCTAAAAAATATTTGGCGTATTGTTAATTGGGCGGAAGTAGAAAATCGTTACAAGCAGGCTTCTGGTTAATCGGCAGGTGTGGTAAAATGGAGAGATGATTTAGCTAACTCAAGGGTTATTGATGGTATTGTTCTTACGGCAAAAGCCTAAAATTAAAGTCCAATCGACTAAAAAAGATGGACTTAGTGGCTGGATCAAATGCTCGCATTGTAGCGAGATGATCCATGCTAACGATTTAAAGAAAAACCATAGTTGCTGTCCTAAGTGCACTCACCACTACCGTTTATCAGGTTTGCAGCGCATCGAATTACTTGTCGATGAGGGCACTTTCAAGGAATTATTTACCCAATTTCAACCCACGGATCCTTTAACATTTGCCGATACAGAAAAATATACTGACCGTATTACCCGCGCTCAAGAAAAGACTAAGCGCGATGAAGCTGTATGCGTTGGCACTTGTGAAATTAACGGTTTGTCTACGGCTCTTGGCGTGCTTGATTTTAGCTTTATGGGCGGGTCGATGGGCTCTGTTGTAGGTGAGCGCCTTACAAGCTTAATTGAGTATGCCATGACAAAGCGTATGCCTGTAGTTATAGTTGCAGCGTCTGGTGGTGCACGCATGCAAGAGTCGACCTTATCACTTATGCAGATGGCAAAGACCTCTGGTGCTCTTGCTCGCTTAAGCGATGCAGGCCTGCCCTATATTTCTGTTTTGACTAACCCAACTACAGGTGGCATTACAGCCTCTTTTGCATCCCTTGGAGATATCATCATTGCAGAGCCCGGAGCCCTGATTGGATTTGCTGGTCCGCGTGTTGTAGAGCAAATCACTAAAGAAAAATTGCCAAAAGATGCCCAGCGCTCAGAATTTTTACTTGAGAAAGGCATGGTTGACTGCATTGTCAAGCGTTGTGAGCTTAAGGAGAAGCTAAGCTATTTTCTTCGAATGCTAACCGGCAATGAGAAAGAGGTGCGTACTCCGAAAGAAATTTTAAAAGAACTCGCAGAGGTTTAAAGATGCAAGTAGAAATCATCGCAGAAGACGAAGCGCTGCTTCCCACTTATGGATCTGAAGAGGCCGCAGGCGCCGATTTGCGTGCGCACATCAAAGAGTCTATAACACTTCAACCTGGCGAGCATAAACTCATCCCCACGGGTTTAAAAATTGCCCTTCCTTCAGGATATGAAATGCAAGTGCGCCCGCGTAGTGGCCTGGCTTATAAACACGGAGTTACCGTGCTAAATACTCCTGGAACAATTGATGCTGACTATCGAGGCGAGATTGGCGTGATTTTAATCAATCATGGCAAAGCTGCTTTCGAGATCACTCCCGGTATGCGTATTGCACAAGGGGTATTTGCACCAGTAACTAAAGCAACATTTGCACCTGTGGCAGAGCTCTGCA
>JAUILX010000133.1 GCA_030433395.1 Chlamydiia bacterium | reverse complement strand
GAAGATCTATTGAACGCGTGTGCTGAAGCGTGGAATGATTTTTCTGAGGAACCAGAATTTGTGACTTCTTTATGTTCTCGAGATTGGGCTATAATGTAATGCTAATATTTTCAATTAGTATAAATGCAGCTCTAAACCGCTATTTCAGAGGCCATATCAATTGGCAAGCTATGGATCAGGTATTACAATCTTATTTGGGGATTGCCGCCCACGCTAATCAACATGCGTTTGCTTGCACATTGCAAAATGCTTTTTTGGCACGTCCAAACTTGATATCAACTCGCTTTAATTTAGGGCAGCTCAATTAGAGCTACAGACTGGCAGATCAAAAGAGAGCATGAGCTTGTCCATGAGGCCCGTGTGGCGCAAGAAGGCTTCGTTGTTTTTAATAGCAATGGCTAGAGCTTTTTTGGTGCCGATGAGAATCACGCGTTTTTTACCTCGAGTGATGCCAGTATAGAGGAGGTTGCGGTAGAGCAGTTTGAAGTGAGAGGTGTGCACTGGGATCACAACGCAGGGGCATTCGCTTCCCTGGTATTTGTGAATCGAAACAGCGTAGGCTAGAACGAGCTCATCGAGTTCAGAAAAATCATAGGGGACTGTGAGCCCTTCAAAGTCGACTTGAACCTCTTGATCAACGGTGTCAATTTTAACAACGCGCCCTACGTCTCCGTTAAAGACCTTTTTGTCATAGTTGTTGCGGATTTGCATTACCTTATCCCCAAAATGAAATCGGCGTCCCATCCGCATGAGAGGCTGATTGGAGGGGTTAAGCGTTGATTGCAGCACATGATTGAGGTTTTCTGTCCCAATGGGACCTTTTTTCATGGGAGCTAGGACTTGAATTTCATTGATCGCATCGTAGCCGTATTTGTCCGGAATGCCTTTAGAGACTAAGAAGTTGATTTTGGCTAGGATTTGCTCTGGCTCTTGTTCTTCGATGAAGGCAAAGTCACTTTTTTCTTCAAATTCGAGATCGGGAAAATAGCCCTTGTTGATGCTGTGAGCGCTACGGATGATTTTGGAGCCTCGGGCTTGACGAAAGATTTGAGTGAGGCGTGTAACGGGAAGAACCTGGGATTCAATGATATCTTTTAGCACTTTTCCAGGGCCAACACTTGGTAATTGGTCAATATCGCCGATGAGGATGACACGTGCGTTATCGGGGACAGCTTTTAAAAGGCTATACATCAACTGAGTGTCGATCATTGAAGCTTCGTCAATAATCAATAGATCACATGAGAGAGGATTGTTGCGGTTGCGTTTAAAACCTCCCTGCTGGAAATCGACCTCGAGGATGCTGTGAATTGTAAAAGCTTTACGACGGGTGATTTCGCTCATGCGTTTGGCAGCGCGCCCTGTTGGAGCTGCTAGTATGACCTTGTTTGTGATCTTACTCAAGATAGCAAGGATAGCGCGGGTAATGGTGCTCTTTCCTGTACCTGGGCCGCCGGTTAAAATATGCATCTTTTCGCTTACACTTTTTTTCACGCCACTGACTTGCTCTGATGCTAAATTGAGGTAGAGTTTTTCCTGGACCCATTCGATGGCTTTTTCAATATCAAGATCACGGATAGAACATGGCTGCTCAGTTAAACGTTTGAGCTCACGGACAATCCCAAGCTCTGCCGTGAAAAGAGGTTTGATCCATATTTGATCTTGATCTTCGATGATATGCTCATCTGTGATGAGTTTAGGCAGTGCATCTTCAACAAGGTTTTTATCAACTTCAAGCAATTCAGTAACACGTTCCAAAAGCTGATCTTTTGGAAAGCAGGTATGTCCATCGCTGCTGAGCTCCCACAGCATGTACTCAATGGCTGCTTCAATACGCTGAGGCGCATCTTTTGGCACACCAAGTTTTTCTGCGATGCTATCAGCTGTTTTAAATCCCACACCATGAATTTCACGTGCAAGTCGGTAGGGATTGTCCTGCACCATGTCGATGGCATCATCGCTGTATTTGCGATAGATTTTTTGCGCAAAAGAGGGGCTGATACCATGGCCACGCAAAAAGATAATCACATCGCGTATCGCTTTTTGCTCGCCCCAGCAGTCTTGAATCTTTACAACACGTTTTTCACCAATGCCCTCGATTTCAAGTAGGCGATAGGGAGTTTTGTCGATCACCTCAAGCGTTTTCACACCAAAAGACTGCACAATTCTTTGGGCGTAAACAGGTCCAATGCCTTTGACCATTCCCGACTCTAAGTACTTTTGAATTCCAACCACATCGGCTGGATAATCGACTTCATAGCTTGCTACCTCGAACTGCCTGCCATATGTCGGGTGGTGTTTCCAAATGCCCTTAGCTCTGATCTTTTCACCTGGGATGATACCTGGCATGGAGCCGACAACACATGTCAGATCGGTGATGCGCGGCTGTTTGACCCGGGCTACGGTGAATCCAGTGTCTTCGCTGGAAAAAATAATTGATTCCACAGAGCCGAAAAGGTCATCTTGTTCCATGCGTGCTAATGTACATGAGCACAGAGCCTATTGCAATAAAAACAGTCTTTTCGATAGCCTAGAAAAAAAGTTATTCGTGAGGAAATGTGAAAAAGTATTGGTGTTTTTTTATTGCTATTTGGTTTGTTACTACCCACTTATTTTGCAATATAGATCAACTGGCTCAAGAAGCTGCTACCCAGGGTTATCATCAAGAATTTATTGGTCTTGTTGAAATGATCTATGGCAAGGGTTTTTTATCTCAGGGAGGAGAGGACTCCATTGATCAGATGTTTGAGGGCGTAGATCTAGATGGCTGTGCTCTGCTTGACATTGGATCAGGCTTGGGTCTTCCCTTGATCTATACCGCAAAAAATTACGAAGTCAGAGCTGTTGGTATTGAAGCTCAGAAATGGATGGTAGAACGTGCGAATCGGAATTTACAAAACGCGTCCGAAGAATTGAAAGGAACCGTTGATTTTTTAAATGCCAATAACTTAAGGCAATTTAGTGATCAGACATTTGACGTTGTGATGAGCAAAGAAGCTCTACTGCATATCCCACTAGAGATCAAAGAGCAATTTTTTAAAGAAATCTGTCGAGTCTTGAAACCAGGTAGCCAAATTGTCATTTTAGATTGGATGCATAGCAGACCAAACTACACATCAAAGACCAAGCGAATGATGGAAATCGATGAGGTAGCTTATAACTTAATAAGTCCTGCAGAGTATGAAGAGGTCTTGTCCAAAGTAGGTTTTAGTGACGTTAGAATCAATGACATTACATCTCAATATGCAAAGCTTTCTGAAGAAAGTAAAAATAAAATTATAAGCCTTAAATCTGCAATCCAATCTATACCGAATGGAATTCAAAAATCGGATTTTCGGCGGCGCCAAAGCACCGCAATTCGTCGATCTTAAGTGGCCTCATATTTTTAATATTAGGTTACTT
>JAUILX010000132.1 GCA_030433395.1 Chlamydiia bacterium | reverse complement strand
AGTAGGCGGAAAAGAACGAAACTTGGGGTGGCAAGGGTTTATGGCTTGAGGCACTAGAGCCCGAAAAGCATAAACATCTGCGACATTTTGGTTCACGCCCAGCGGGCTTAACTTGATATCTGGTCCGGATGTAAGCCGCCCTTTTGAGATGGCCCTGACAAGGTCTCCCGTTCCTGAATAGCAGCAAGGATCTCCCTTAGCTTGAAACCTGCACTAAATGTTCTTCGGTTCCTTTTCATAATCAGTATTTACGGTTTTTACCAACCAAGCGACTGGCTCGATTTTTGGGGAAGCACACTGTTTTCATAAAAACATGCTTTGCGTCAGCTCTTTGTCAAAACAATCCCCATTAAAAACTACTAGTCAAATTTCATGTTTCAGCTCTCAAGAAAATCCTGCTGAATAAGCATTGATCTAGAGCTTGTTCGGGAATTTCGACTACAGTTCTCCAAGGCAGGATTTCGCTCCGCGTCAACTGCGTGGTGTGCAAAGTTGACGCAGGTATTTTTTTCGCTCGCAAGGCGAAAAACGCAGGCATAGCCTACACGAAGCGTGGGGATAAGGGGCTCCACGATGAAGTCGGCGAGGCTTTTCAACGCAGCGAGCGGGAAAAAGAGCAAGTCAAAATGCATTAATCTCGCCTTGGAGAACTATAAGTGAAAAAAGGCCGCCGACCGTATCTTGTAGGTTAACTTCAACTTATCAAGAGAGATGGCTCACCGAGTGCCAATTGGAAGTTATTAAAGAATATCTTCCCTTGCAATGAAAAAGACGACACGATTTCCGACCCATCTTTGATGCGCCCCTTTCGATTACTCGAACAGGATGTCAGTAGCGCTGGGCTAGACAGCGCATTCTCACCCTGGTGCGCTGTGTGCTATTCATTTTTGACAGATGGAGCCAAGAAGATCGCTTTGAAAGGATCAACGAAGCGCTGAACCGATATGAACGAAAGCGGCTTCAACGAAAGGTCAACCTGAGCCATAACCGTTTGATTAACAAATAATTAATCCGCCTCCGATTACTTATGAATATCGGGGCATAAGCGGCAATAAAAAGGTAAAGGGTCGTAAACGCCAGCTACTGACAGATATTTTAGGAAGGATCTGGCGAGTCTATTTCTAACCAGCCTGTGAATATGATAGCCGGGAACACTGTTTGGTGTGCCTCAGCGCCCTGAAGGGATCCGAGGATTTGCTCTGTAAGCAAAACGTTGGGTGGTATAACGGACTATTGCCTAGCTGAATTTCCCCAAAGGGTGGTCATCGATCACGAGCACATCATAAGAAATTTGGCTTCATTCCTGTACTTGGCCAATACTTCAATGGCCTTGGCAGAATTGAGATACAAAACAGAATTTAATTTACTAACAAGCTCTCAAACCACAAAACATGAAAAAGTTAACTTTACTGTTACTTGCGCTAACAGCATTTCTAACTGCTAAATCTCAACAAGTTTTTCATAGTCAGCCAAGCAACAATGACGATGAATCTATCTTGCCTTCCTCTTATAGCAATTGGGAAGATTGGGGTGCCTATCAAGCAGATGATTTTACGCTAACCGAAAATCAAACTCAAATTAGTGAAATAACGGTTTTTGGATTCCAAGATTATATTTTTTCAGTGTATTTCCAGGGGCTAGATGTTTACATTTTTAATAATGCGAACAATATCCCTGATGGTTTGCCTACACCAGAGAACCCTCAATCTAATGCACTGTATGCATTTACAGACTTAAATAATGGTTCAGATTATGCCATTACTAATCTAGGCGGTGATTTATATGATTTTACGATTGATTTGACATCCGCAAATAACGGCAATGATGTTATACTTGACGCCGGAACTTACTGGGTTTCTGTTGTGCCAAGATTTTCTTACTCCGGCGCATCAATAACTTCTACTTATCCTGTAATTTTTTGGAGATGGTTTGGCTCTTCAAACCAAAATGATGGATATGATGCCGTGTTTGTAGATCCTACCAATCATTTTGAACAAGGGTTAACCGACTGGGTACCTGTTTACAGTGTGAATTCAGACTTGTCTTCAACTTTGGCAATGGTCATCAGCGGTGATAATGTGTCGTCTGTTTCTTCGGCAGTTAAAGAATTAATAAGCATTTATCCTAGCCCCTCTTCAGATTTTCTGAATATCAATCTGCCCAAAGGTATTTCTGTAAGCAAAGTTGAAGTTTTTGACGCTCAAGGAAAAACTCAACAAGCAAGCATGAATAATAACACATTAGACATTCAGTCTTTAGCAACAGGGATTTACTTTTTGAGAATCCAAACTAATTCTGGAATTATCACCAAAAAGTTCGTCAAAAAGTAACACCTAGTGCCTTAAGTCATAAATCTCTGATACTTAAGTTGAAGTTATTTTCCGGCTAATCAAGGCGAAGGTTCGCGACTTTAGCCCGAGCTAAAGGAGCGGTTCTTTAACGAAGAGTAGGCGGAAAAGAACCAAACTTGGGGTGGCAAGGATTTATGGCTTGAGGCACTAGTTTTGTAAGTAAACACAGCAATTCTCAATTTGGCAGTTTAACCAGTAAAAATGGGGCTTACGAGATCACAAGAAGACAAAATCTGATGCTTTTTTTAGATTCGATTCCACCCAAAATGAGGTCTAACCCTAGTACCACTCCTTATTTTGGTCAAATCCCGTCACTAGAAAAAGAGTTCTTCTTGGTTTAACCCCAACAAAAACGGGCTTTTAAGCCAAGTTGAGAATTGCTGCCTTTAATTCCCTTTCTTCGTCTAGCTACGAAGGTAAGTTCACAGCATTACCGATATTCAGCGCAGTCCGCTACATTTGACAAAATGAGAGGCCGAAAAACGGGCTCCATCCCTATAGGCCCCACCTTTGGAAATCTTATTCCCCAAACGCCTTTCAATTGTTTCGTCCACACCAAAAATCAGGGGGGCTGTTACAGTTATAACAGGCTGTCCACAGGCACAAAAGTATCTACAAGCACTTTGAGCAATACTCCTGCCAGTTTTAAGGCAGACCACCGTGCGCGATAAAGCACCGTATGAGCCCTTCTTGTCTTTGAAGCCTACAACGCACAGTACATTGCAGGCCGTAGGGCTGCCTGGGCACAAGATGGCACCAATTAAAAGCAATTGTGCTTTTTCCCATGTCCGGCTGTGAAATGTAGTGGCAAAAACTGATATTTATCGGTAGAACCCTGGTGGCAGTTGTAGCATAGTTGAAATGTCAGATCCTTCAAATATACTCCTCCATCGGGGTTCTTGCTTGTTTTCGTAATGCAGAAAGTCCAGCTTACACCTCTGCGCAGCGCTAGGCCAGTGCCAGGCTAGTGCCTTAAGCCATAAATCTCTGATACTTAAGTTGAAGTTATTTGCCGGCTAATCAAGGCGAAGGTTCGCGACTTTAGCCCGAGCTAAAGGAGCGGTTCTTT
>JAUILX010000131.1 GCA_030433395.1 Chlamydiia bacterium | reverse complement strand
ATTGCTCGATTTTACACTCGAGTTGTGCCAGATGGTGTGCAAGCAACGCTAACTGTGGCTGGAGAAAGAACGCTTCTTTTCACAGCGCTAGATACATTTAGTTTGTTAGACAAGGTTCCTACAAAGCAACTATTGATCACTGCAGCAGCTACGCTTGTTTGGAGCACACTTGTCCTTGAGGGATGTTACTACCTTTGCGGCAAGCCGTCGCCAATGTATAACCGAGTTTTGTCGTTTACAAGATTACAGGTGAAAGAAACTTCGCTTGTGCAAGATATCAAAAAACAACTCTAAATCCCAGGAAGATCAAAACCTTTGCTCTTTGGTTATTTTGATATGTACCGGCTCTTAAAGATTTGAGAGCCGGCTTTTTTTATACTCAAAAATTCTCAAGCTGATATAAGGAGGAATAAAGAGGAGAGTTTTTATGGGTAAGAACGTTGCGCAAAAGCTTATTGAAAGTCATCTAGTATCCGGAAAAATGATTCCAGGTGAGGAAATTGGACTGAAAATCGATCAAACACTTTGCCAAGATGCAACAGGCACAATGGTGATGCTCGAGCTTGAAGCGATGGGTTTGAAAAAAGCAAAAACTGAAGTTTCTTGTCAGTATGTCGATCATAACATTGTTCAAAATGATTTTAAAAACCCCGACGATCATCTTTTTCTCTACAGCGCGGCGCAAAAATTTGGCCTTTACTTTTCACGCCCAGGCAATGGCGTTAGTCATCCTGTGCATATGGAAAGATTAGGAAAGCCTGGCAAAACACTACTTGGTTCTGATAGCCACACATGCGCTGGCGGATCGCTTGGCATGCTTGCGATGGGCGCTGGGGGACTTGCAGTTGCCCTTGCTATAGCAGGAGAGCCGTTCCACATTAAAATGCCAAAAGTCATGGGCGTCAAACTCACCGGAAAATTACCTGACTGGGTTAGTGCAAAAGATATCATCTTAGAAATGCTGCGCCGCCACGATGTTTCAGGAGGTGTAGGAAAAATCATAGAGTATTATGGTCCAGCTCTTGCAGACCTGACCGCTATGGATCGCCACATTATTGCCAACATGGGCGCAGAACTAGGTGCAACAGCCACCGTTTTTCCCTCAGATGAAGTTGTGCATCGCTTCATGAAGCAGCAAGGCCGAGAAGAGGACTGGGTAGAATTATTGCCAGATTCCGATGCCAAGTACGATGAGCATGAGGAGATTGACCTTGCAACCCTAGAGCCCCTAATTGCCTGCCCAACTAGTCCAGGCAATGTTGTGCCCGTAAGAGAAGTAGCAGGTCGTCCTGTCTTTCAATGCATGATCGGCTCATCAGCCAATCCAGGCCTTAAAGATTTTGCTATCCCTGCAATGATGTGTGAGGGCAGGCAAAGCCAGCCCCAAGTCTCCTTTGATATCAATCCAGCTTCTCGTCAAATGCTTGAAAATCTCACCACCGATGGTCACCTTTCAGCCCTTATTCGTGCTGGAGCTCGCATTCACCAAGCAGGCTGTAACGGCTGTATTGGCATGGGCCAGGCTCCGGCCACAGGCAAAATCTCTTTGCGTACCGTTCCTCGCAACTTCCCAGGGCGCTCTGGCACAAAAGAAGATCAAGTCTACCTTTGCAGTCCAGAGATAGCCGCCGCATCAGCGCTAACAGGTGTGATTACAGATCCGCGTGAGTGGGCCAAGCAAAACAATGTTTCCTACCCACACTTTAAAGAGCCTGAGCAGCAAGAAATTATCAATGCACTAACGCCACCGCCAACTGATGATAAGCCGCGTGAGCTCATTATGGGACCAAATATCAAAACTTTGCCAAAATTTTTGCCGCTTCAGCAGCATATTCAAGGTCCTGTGCTTTTAAAAGTTAGTGATAACGTCTCAACAGATGAAATTTGCCCTGCGGGGTCAAAAGTTTTGCCTTTCCGCAGTAACATTCCAGAAATTAGCAAGTTCACTTTTTCTCCAGTCGACGAAACCTACTACGACCGAGCGATGGAGCACCAAACAGAAGGGCATTTTATTATAGGTGGCAAAAACTATGGGCAAGGCTCATCACGCGAGCATGCAGCTATTGCTCCTCGCTATTTAGGAGTGCGCGCAGTGATCGCCAAATCGTATGCACGAATCCACCGTCAAAACCTATGTAATTTTGGTATTTTACCGTTACTTTTTCAAAATCAAGCAGATTATGACGACATTGCTCAAGAAGACATTTTAGAAATACCCGATGCAATAAAAGCCTTAAAACAAGAAACCCTTGAAGTCCAAAATAAAACAAAAAACAAATCCTACAAAGTGAAGCATGGCCTTTCAGAAATGGAAAAAGAATGGATGCTAGCAGGTAGCTTAATCAACGTTGTATTAGCCCGCCACAAAGGAGCCTAACATGTGGCTGTTTGTTGCAAGACTCCTGATTACAACAGGTGCAATACTCATTTGCGCCCACATTATTCCCGGTTTAGATTTTGCTAACTATAACGATTTGATTTTTTTCGGATTAATTTTAGGCCTAGTCAACTCCTTCATTCGACCAATTCTTGTTTTCCTCACATTGCCGATCAATATTTTAACTCTAGGGCTCTTTAGCCTTGTTATCAACGCCTTCACTTTTTGGTTAGCTTCTGAAATATCCTATGGCGTTTTCATTACATCCATTTGGGGTGCTGTGATTGGTGGAGGAATCATTTGGGTAACAGGATTACTTACAAACCGCTTCATTTGGGAGAAATACTAAATGCAAATCACAAGCCCTGATTTTAAAGCAGGGGAGCTGATTCCAAAACGCTTTACCTGCCATGGGGAAGACATCAATCCTGAGCTCAATATCGAGGGAATTCCACCAGGAACTCAGAGCCTTGCTCTGATCGTTGATGATCCGGATGCACCAGGAAAAACTTGGGTACATTGGGTCGTCTTTAATATTCCTATTACCTCAAAGATCGAGCGTCATTCCATACCTGGCGAGCAAGGTCTAAATGACTTTGAGCGAGAAAACTACGGCGGTCCATGCCCACCATCTGGAACACACCGTTACTATTTTAAGCTCTACGCTCTCTCATGTATGCTTCATTTAGAAATGGCTACAAAGCAAACTCTAAAGCAAGCCATGAAAGGAAAAATACTCGACGAGTGCCAACTAATGGGGAAATTTAGCCATGAATGATCAAGTATCACAAAAGCGGACCTTTAAAAACTATTGGCCCCTTTTTGCTCTTATTTTTGTATCGCTACTAGCAGCGAGCGCCTTGCAGTTCTCAGAGCAAAAAAACCTCTTGCAGTGGATGCATTATTTCATGGGATTTTTTCTGTGCAGTTTTTCACTCCTTAAGCTATTTAACCCACGCCAATTTGCAGATGGCTATCAAATGTACGATCTTGTTGCAAAGCGCTCTCGTTTATACGCTCTTTGCTATCCAGTGATTGAGCTTGCACT
>JAUILX010000130.1 GCA_030433395.1 Chlamydiia bacterium | reverse complement strand
GGTTTAAGCACTTCTAATTGGGATAATGATAACTGCATGAGATTTTACTACTCCTTAATTTTTGAACCTTTTACTTTTCCTAGGTAGCCGGGCAGTTCTACGCCTGCCATTTCAGCAACATCGTGCAATGCTGGGACTGATTTAACCATATTGCTTAAAAAATTGGAAGTGGTTGTTCCTCTTTTGCCTTCGCCCGACTCCCCACTGTCCCAAACGGTGATCTTGTCAGTTGCCTATATCAGACGGGACATCGCCTGCATTATTTTTGACCTGCTTTAGCTCATCTGCAAAGGGTTTTGCTAATAGCGCCTCTGCCACTGCTCTCCATTTATCAGAGCTGCCCAAATTGGTCATTGCTTCATGCAACACCGTGTCTCCATTTTCATCAATCGGAATTTTCCATACTTCTACTGGAAAGTCATGCTCTTCGATTAGGGGCAGCAGCTTTTCAGAACGGAGGGCCACCTTAGACCAAGGGTTCCTACCTCTAATATTTTGAACTTGCAATAACTCTGCTGCAAAAGGTTTATCTAATAGCGCCTCTGCCACTGCTTCCCATTCATCATTATAGACCATCCGGGTCATTGCTTCATGCAACACCGTGTCTCCATTTTCACCAATCGGGGTTTTCCATACTTCTACTGGAAAGTCATGCTCTTCGATTAGGGGCAGCAGCTTTTCAGGACGGTAGGCCGCCTCAGACCAAGGGCTTCTACCTTCATTATTTTTAACATGCAATAATTCTGTTGCATAAGGTTTTGCTAATAGCGCCTTTGCCACTTCTTTCCAGTCATCGAAGCTGTTTATCCTTAACATTGCTCTATGCAACACCGTGCCTCCATCTTCATCGATCGGAGTTTTCCATACGTCTGCTGACAATTCAGTCGTTTGAGCCAACAATAAGATCGCCTTTGGATCATGCCTGACATAAATCCAAGGGCTTTCTTCTCGATTATTTTTAACTTGCAATAACTCTGCTGCATAAGGTTTTGCTAATAGCGCCTCTGCCACTGCTTTCCATTCATCGGATCTGCTCATCATTGACATTGGTCTATGCAACACCGTGTTTCCATCTTCATCGATCGGAGTTTTCCATACTTCTGCTGACAATTCAGGCATTTGAGTCATCCATAAGATTGCTTTTGGGTTATGCCTGACATAAATCCAAGGGCTTTCTTCTTGATTATCTTTAACACGCAATAACTCTGCTGCATAAGGTTTTGCTAATAGCGCCTCTGCCACTTCTTTCCATTGAACCGAGCTGCCCATTAAGACCATTGCATTATGCAACACTGTGTCTCGACCTTCATCGAACGGAGTTTTCCATACTTCTGCTGACAATTCAGGCATTTTAGCCAAGAATAAGATCGCTTCTCGATCATACTTGACATAAAACCAAGGATTTTTACCTTGGTTATTTTTAACTTGCAACAACTCCAATCGATAAGGTTTTGCTAATAGCACCTTTGCCACTTCTTTCCATTCATCGGAGCTGTCCATCATTGACATTGCTTTATGCAACATCGTGTTTCCATTTTCATCAATCGGACTCTTCAGGTATTCTTTTATTTTTTCTGAATTTGAAAACATCTTCAAAATAGCTTTTGCGGTCAAAGGGTCATCATTTTCAATTGCTATTTTTAGCTTCTTGCATGCTAAGCTTTCAGTCATAAACTGGAAGCACAGCCATGCTCTGGCTTGACTCGATGATAAGAAGACAATTGCACCCAGTGCAACTATCGAAATCACCCCAATGAGCGTATTTCGCCTACATTTAGGGCTCCAGTTTATGGGTTTAAGCACTTCTAATTGGGATAGTGATAACTGCATGAGATTTTACTACTCCTTAATTTTTGAACCTTTTACTTTTCCTAGGTAGCCGGGCAGTTCTACTCCTGCCATTTCTGCGACGTCGTGCAATGCCGGGACTGATTTAACCATATTGCTTAAAAAATTGGAAGTGGTTGTTCCTCTTTTGCCTTCGCCCGACTCCCCACTGTCCCAAACGGTGATCTTGTCGATTTTGATGTTGCGGATGGCCTCGGTTTGTAGACGCACTACTTCTTCTAATTTTTCGATGAGCAGCATTGAGGCTGTATCATCGCCGCAAGCATCGACAAGCTCTTTAAAGCCTTTAGCTTTGGCTTCAAGAACTTTTTTCAAACCTTCTGATTCGGCTTGGCGTAGGGCTAAAATTGCGTCAGCTTCACCACGGGCTTCTCTAATGCGTTTTTGTGCTTGAGCATCGGCCTCGATCTCCATTTTCTGCTTGGCTATTTCTTGTGGGACGATTTGTGAGGCTTTTAAGCGAGAGTTTTCAGCTTCGGCTTTGGCATTGTGAATCGAAACTTCTGCCACTTGATGGGCAACTTGCGAGCGTTTTTCGGCTTCAGCCTCTTTTTCCTTAAGAAGGGCATTTGTGGCTGCCATTTCTGCATTGGCAAGGTTTTCACCCTCGACCGCCTTGGCGTGATGCATCGCTACTTGAATGCGGCGCTCGCGATCGGCTTCTGCTTTACCAATCTCCCCTTTCTTCTCCTCTTCAGCTACATCAATTTTAGCTTGGTTAACAGCGGTTGCTGCCGCTTTTTTACCAATGCTATCAATGTACTCGGATTCATCTGTGATGTCGGTGATATTAACGTTGATCAGTGTTAGCCCAATTTTGTGCAGCTCTGGCTCGATGTTATTTTTAATTGCATCTAAGAAGCGCTCGCGGTCTTGGTTGATCTCTTCAATTTTAAGCGATGCGACAGTTAAGCGAAGTTGACCAATGATAATTTCTGTTGCCATGCTCTCAATTTCCGACACTCCTAAACCTAGCATGCGCACAGCAGCGTTGTGCATCACTTCCGGAGTGATTCCAACAGCTACAGTGAATGTACTTGGCACATTGATGCGGATATTTTGCTGAGACAGCGCTCCTTTGAGAGGAATATGAATCGAGCGTGGTGTTAAGTCTAAGTAGGCACTTGCCTGAATGAGGGGCCAGACAAATGTGCCTCCCCCATGATAGCATTGAACAGATCGCTTTTGACCCACGCGTCCAAAGACAACTAGAATCTGGTTCGAGGGGCATCGACGATAAATCTTTGCCAAAAAGAGAAACGTTGCAAATATAAATGCTGCACCTGCAACAACTGCCGAACTAAAAAATCCACTTATCATTTTTTTACCACCAATGTTTGTTCATCCAGAATTCGCACTACAACAATGCGCTCAAAGGACTGTATTTCTTGTTTATCTTCTGCAACGGCCAAAAGCTCATGCAAAACACCGTGAACACTCACGTGCACTTTGCCTGTGCCATTTTTTGTAATCTTAGTATAGACGCTTCCTTCAACTCCAATCATGTCTTGGATGCTAAAATCGGCGCCTTTGGAGGTGAGCATCCCCGCCATCTTAAAAATCCATCCTGTTACGAGCAGCATTAAAATTCCTGCCGCAACAGCTGCAAG
>JAUILX010000129.1 GCA_030433395.1 Chlamydiia bacterium | reverse complement strand
AATTATTGAAGATGCCAATACACTTTTAAAAATTGATTGTGTAAGATTAGATTCAATGACCGAAAACAATCCACTGAGGCAAAAAATTGAGTCAGAAGGACGCATCATCTATACCAAACCTTGAAACGTCTGGTCGCTTGCTTCTTGCTGCTACCCAAGTCGAGTATGCCCTAGAGACTCTCGGCACTGCAATACAAGCCCCACAACAAGACAACAGACTCAACATTGATGCAACAATCCAGCGCTTTGAGTATACAATAGAGCTGTTTTGGAAGTTTTTAAAGCATCTTCTTGCCTCGCAAGGAGTTGAAGCGCTTAGTCCAAAACAGGCACTGCGTGAGGCCTACGCTATGCATCTTATTTCTGATGAAGCAACTTGGATAAAGATGCAAAATGATCGCAACCAAACTTCCCATTCGTACAACATAGAGCTTGCAGATCAAATCTATTCGAGAATTAAACTTTATCACCCTCTTATGCATGCAACCTTTCAAAAAATCAAAAAAGAGTTTTTGCGCTCTTAGATTTTTATTGACAAGTCTGTTTTTTATTATTATATCCTAATTTAGGATACCAATATTAAGTGAAGAAAAAGCATTTAGCTATTATTTGTTCTATTGCTCTTTTAGCTCTTGGATGTGGCGACTTTAGAGGCGCTGCAGATCCGTTTGCTTACACCCCTCCCCGTCCCTACGAAAATTGGTATCCTCGCAAAAAAGAATCCCGCTTGCCATTCACTCTTGCAAAAGAGGATTTTAATTATGTCGAACGTGAAGAGCCTCTTTCTCTAGCTGAAGTGATTGATGTTGCTCTGATCAACAATCCTGACACAAAATACTCATGGGCGAATGCGCGCGTCTCCGCTGCTCGCTACGGACAGACTCTAGAAGATTACTTTATTCAAGCTCAAGGGTCTGGAACAGCTACAAGGTTTCGCTCAGCTTTGTTCACAGGCCCCACTAGATCTATTATTTTAGATACTCTTATTGCTGGAGATTTTAACTTTTCTTACCTTGTTTTTGATTTTGGTAAAACGCGTAACACAAGCAGAGCAGCTCTTGAGTCTTTGTACAATGCTGACTGGTCTCATAACAGAGAAATACAAACCGTGATGCAGACGGTTATGGGCGATTATTACGATTATCTTTATGAAGATGAAAGGCTAGAAGCTAACCGCTCTGATGTTGTTGATGCTCAGGTCACACTCGAATCTGTCATGGAAAAGCTGCGCAATGGAACTGCTGACATGGGAGAAAAGGTGCAAGCAACGACGCAGCTTTTGCAAGCTGAGCTCAATGTGGTTGCACAAAAGCAAAAAGTCCATACGAGTTATACAAAACTAACTGCTGATATGGGCGTTCCATCCGATATGGATCTTAAACTAGAGCCCTATCCAGAAAAAATTAAACCCTTTGAGCCTGAAGATTTAGACCAGCTAATTGATACAGCCGTCTGCTACAGACCCGACTTAAAAGCTGCAGAATCTGATGTAAAAGCCGGTCAATATTTGGTCAAAGCTGCAAAGAGTTTATATCTTCCTCAAGTCAATACAACCCTTGATATCGGTCGCACATATTTTTCAAAAGCAGGTGATACTGATGGTTATCATTACCAAGCTCAAGCTGCACTGACTTTTCCTATTTTTCAAGGCTTTTTTATTCGTAACACTGTGAAAGCCGCTCAAGGCGAGCTTGAAAAAGCCCAAGCTGTTTTGCGCTCAGTTCAACTAAGCGTCGTTCAACAAGTTTCAAATCAGCGCACCGACGTTGATCTTGCCCAAGAAGCTTATAGTTATGCAACAGCTTTCTTAGATTCAGCAAGGGAAGATTACCGCATCAATCTAGCAAAATACCGCGCTGGCACTGGAACAATCACTGAGCTGATCAACGCCCAAACAGCGGTAGCTGATGCAAGGGCTAAGTATGTGCTTTCTAAAAGAGATTGGTTTACATCAGTTGCCAATCTAGCTTATGCGCTGGGCACAATTGCCCCACCAGATTTTAACAAGGAATCATGTGATGAAAAAGATAGGATTTGTCCTCCTTCTCGTGGCTGCTCTTGGGGGATGCAAGAAAAAACCCCAGCACCCAAAACCTATACCCAGTGTGACAACAACACCGGTGATCCAAAAGACGGTCCCTCTATTTATTGAAGGCATAGGCCACGTTGAGCCGATTAATAGCATCGACATCAAGGCCCAAGTAACTGGTGTGATGACTGATTACTATTTTACAAGGGGCAAAGATGTCAAAAAGGGAGATCTTTTAATTGAAATTGACCAGCGTCCATTTAAAGCTGAAGTGGAAAGGCAAGAGGCAACACTTGCAAAAACAAATGCGTCGCTTAAATTTGCCGAAGACACAGCACGCCGCAACACATCGCTTGCTCAAGACGACTATATTTCACAAAACACTTATGAAAATCTGATCACAAATGTCTTAACTGGTGATGCATCCGTAAAAGAAACTGAAGCGCAGCTTGAAGAAGCTCGCATTCGTTTAGGCTACTGCTCAATCTACGCTCCGATGGATGGGCGCACAAGCGATCTTCTTGTAGATCCGGGCAACTTGGTTTTAGAAAATGCGAACCAGCCCCTTGTAACCCTCAATCAAATCACCCCCATTTACGCAACATTTTCTGTAAACGAGCGGTTTTTACCACGCATTCAGCGTAAGGTAAGAATGTCACCGCTACCTGTTTTAGCGTGGGTAGATGATAAGTTATGCCCTCCTTTTGAAGGTACGCTCGATATCATTGACAACACTGTCGATGTCTCAACTGGCATGGTGATGATGAAAGCAAACATGCCTAATGAGGAAATGCTTTTATGGCCAGGGCAATTTGTCACCTGCCACATTATCATGGACATGCTTGAAAATGCTTTGTTGATCCCTGAAGCTGCAATATTGATCAACTCAAAACATGGCAAATACACGTATGTTATTACAAAAGACAATAAAGTTGAAAAGCGAGACATCGAAGTAGGTCAGCGCCACCCTCCAGGAATCAGCGTGATTTGCTCAGGGCTCAATCCTGGTGAACACGTTGTGCTAGAAGGCCAAGTCAACATCACCGATGGGATGAGCGTTACCGTCAAACAAACCAAAACTGCTGAAGAAGCAGTAGAGGTTGAAATGCAAATTGAAGAATTAGGAATGCCGCCATGAACATTTGCAAACCGTTCATTCAACGCCCTGTCATGACAACACTTGTTATGGTCTCGATCTTATTTTTTGGGATCAATGCCTATTTTCAGCTGCCCGTTGCTGACCTGCCAGATGTTGAGTATCCAACCATTCAAGTGACAACGCCCTACCCAGGTGCCAGTCCAGAATTGATGGCAGATCGCGTCACAACTCCTCTAGAGCGCCAATTTGCAACGATTGAAGGGATACAGACCATTTCATCTTTAAGCAATTCAGGCAACTCTACAATCGTACTGCAATTTCACTTAGATGTTCCCATCGATGGCGCCGCAACGGATGTTCTGGCAGCCATCAATGCTGCG
>JAUILX010000128.1 GCA_030433395.1 Chlamydiia bacterium | reverse complement strand
CTTAAACAACGCTCACAGCTCTTAGAAAGCGTCTTTTTGCTCGACCTATTTCGCAAAACACCCGGCAATAAAGCCGCTACATTCCGATTCTCATATCGCCATGCAAACAAAACGCTATCTTCCGAAGCTGTCGAGCGTGAGCACACACGTCTAATAGCATCAATAGAAAAAGACTTGCACAAATAAGGCCAAATGCGTCATCTTTAGGGAAATAATTCATCTATGGAGAAGATGCTATGCGTAAAAAATTTGCAGGTGTTATTGCACTTTTAGGACTAGCACTTGTTGGCTGTCAGGACAAAACTGACCAGAACCAGCAAGTCATCTCAGAACGATACATACATAAATATGGCTATGACGTCAGTAAAGAAGACTGGAGGAAAAACGGTTATCCTGGCCAAGTCGTTACGAATTTACGCAATGGCATCACCATCACATCGCGCTATGAAGATGGCAGGCTTCATGGAACAACCACTTACACATTCCCCCACAGCACAACACTAGAGTCCGCACATCTCTACGATCGCGGATCGCTCGTCAAAAAAACATCATTTAACGTGCGCGGCGTGCCAACATCTGAAGAAGTCCATCTTTCACCTACACACCGCAAGTTAACCACTTGGCGTACAGATGGAACGCCCCTACGCATTGAAGAATACGAAGTTGGTCGTTTAGTAGAAGGCGAATATTTTACAACCAATAACAAAGTTGAATCTCGCATCAATAGAGGCGAAGGCGTGCGCACCATACGCAATGAGCAAGGCCAGCTAGTGTCTCGCGAGACCATCGAAAATGGCCTCGTTGCAATGCGTACAGAGTACTACAGCTCTGGCACACCACACACAATCACCAGCCTACTCAACGGCAACTTACACGGAACCAAAAAAACATTCGCCTCTTCGGGCGAGCCTTTAGCAATTGAAAGCTGGAAAAACGGCGTCCCTCATGGCACATTCACCTACTTCCAAAACGGTGCAAAATATGTTGAAACACCTTATTTTGAAGGCAAAAAAGAAGGCATCGAGCGCCACTTTCTTGACGGCGATGTCCTTGTTGAAGAAACTGAATGGCACGACAGCAAGCGCCATGGCCCATCAATCGTATACCTAGACGGCTATAATACCGTTGAGTGGTATTATACCAATGAAAAAGTCACCAAAGAGAAGTACGACGAGTTATGCGAACAAGAACGCCACATTGCGCGCCTCAGCAAACGCTCATCCAAGGCTCGCTAGAAGAGGGGCCAGCGCTCCACCTTAACATTCTATTAGGCCGAGGCACCATCGATGATGTGACCTTGGCCTTTTGTAAAAATAGCTTCAGCTACACCATCACATCTTTTGACGATCAGCCCCAACTCATTGATGCTACCATCGAATGGCTCACATCCTATGCACATAAAAAGCCCAACCCATTAAATCTACCTTTCCGTTTAGATCATGCCACCTCATTCACAAAACAAGCGCTTAAGTCCCTCATCAAAGTGCCTTTTGGAAAAACAGCGAGTTACAAAGACATAGCAATTGCTATCGATAACGAAAAAGCTGTGCGGGCCGTCGGCTCAGTTTGCCATCACAACCCCTTTCCCCTCTTCATACCCTGCCACCGTATCGTTTCATCCCAAGGTCTGGGCGGCTTTGCCTATCCCATGGAAATGAAAAAGCTACTGCTCAATTTTGAGTCAATTGAGTTAAATTATTCATAAATAGCTGATTTAAAATATATTAACTTGCATCATTGCTTTAAAAATGAGTTAAATGAGTCAAAATGGCGTTTTTTTATTTGACTCATTCAACTCACTTATGTTACAATGAAGTCATGAAATATCCTACGAAAGAATCAGATACGGTTGAGCTCAAGCGTGAAATGCCATGCAGTGACCAAATTATTAAAACCATGATCGGCTTTTGCAATAAAAACGGCGGTAAAATTATTATAGGCATCAGCAATGATGGCCGCATCATTGGATTAGATGACGCAGAAATAGAAAAGATTCTTGAGTCGATTGATAAAGCTGTTTATTCAGCTGCAACCCCGCCTATTCTCCCAAGAGCTTACACGCAACGCATCGACAATAAAAGCATTGTTATCATTGAAGTCGCAGCAGGCATGAACAAGCCCTATTATCGTAAATTAGAAGGTTTGACCAAAGGAACCTATGTCCGCCTTGGTAGAAACACAATCCGCGCTACCCAAGATATGATCGATGAACTTAAATGGCAGTCAATTGGCCTAGACTTTGAAGATTTGCCAGTTTATAACTGCAACAAAGATGAGCTCAATTTAGACAAAATTCAAGAATTTTTAAATCACCGTATCAACCATTCAAAAGCAAAGCTCAACGATCACCTACTCAATATTTACCATCTCATTACCAATGAACATGCTGATTATCATCCGACAGTGGCGGGGATTCTATTATTTGGAAAACGACCGCAGTATTACTTTTCAGAAGCCATGATCATCTGCACACATTTTGAAGGCACTTCAGGACGAACAGCAATTGCTACAGTAGATTGCGAAGGAACGCTTTTCGAACAATTCCATCAAGCTCAAGCTTTTGTGCTTAGCCGCCTCTACCGCTCATTCAAGATAGCAGGAATGCGACGCGACGAAAAATTAGAGATTCCTGAAGTTGCTCTGCGCGAAGCTCTACTTAATGCAGTTATTCATAGAAACTATCACATAAAAGGGCCCACAAAGATCGCCATTTACGATGATCGCATAGAAATTTTCAGTCCCGGGCATTTCCCAGGCCCCATACGGTCTAACGATCTCCTACTGGGCGTAACTTACTTGCGCAATCCAACTATCTGTAAAATCTTTAGAGAATCAGGACTCGTTGAAAAACTCGGAACAGGCTTAATCGCCATTTTTTCTTCTTATAAAGAATGGGGCCTTACTACTCCACAGGTCATCGAAGGAGATAACTACATCAAATGCATACTACCGAGGACAGCGCTCAAGACCCCAAAGGAAAACAAAGATGAATCAGATTTAATCCTAGGCATGTTTGATTCTGCTTCTGAAATTACAGTGCAAGGAGTTGTTAGAGAGCTTGGGTTGTCTAGAGCAACAGCCAGCCGTCGTTTAAAGGGCTTGGTCGATTCAGGCAAAATTATACGAATTGGCAAAACACGCTCTTTGCGGTACCGAAGAGCCTAACGAATCGACTCTGCCTCAGCCTCGGTTTGGGCCATGCGATCAAGATCAATTTCTTCTTCTGCTTTTGTTGGACGCTGGCACCCAATAAGGCATAAACTAAGGCAGCTTAACGTAATATAGATCAACCTCTTCATACGCTCATCGTATCGCAATCACTTGTAGTTGTAAAGCGGATTGGTAAATTCAACCTTTATACCGAAAATCCGATTTTTGAGGTCTCTTCGGCATAAGTTTATTTAACGCGAGTTGCGGATCAACTCCCTTGAACTGGCCCATCTTTTGGCGATCTTTCTAGGAAAAACTGCTTGAGGATAGCGCGTTGGCTATCCACTGCGCAGATTTTTCTAAAAATTTCATCAAAA
>JAUILX010000127.1 GCA_030433395.1 Chlamydiia bacterium | reverse complement strand
GACTTATGAGTCGTTTTTTAGATGCCCTTCACTGCCGGCCGTGCGATCGGCCACCTGTTTGGTTGATGCGCCAAGCTGGACGCTATTTGCCCGAATACCGCGCTATTAGAGAGAAAGTGCCCCTTGAGCAGATGTTTACTTTACCAGATATCGCAGCGCAGATAACGCTACAGCCGATAGATCGCTTTGGTTTTGATGCGGCAATTTTGTTTGCTGACATTTTAACGCCATGTGCTGGATTTGATCTCAATGTAAGCTTTGAAGGTGGCCCTAAAGTGCACGGTGATTGGAAAGCATTTGATATCGAAAAGCTACATCATGTGCAAGAGACTATCAGTATTTTAAAGCGCGAGCTGAAGGTGCCGTTGATTGGTTTTTGTGGCGGGCCACTCACTGTTGCAAAGTATATCGAGGGACCAGTTGATATGGAAGCTCTCACTGACGCAAGTATCGACTATTTGAAAATGCAAATCGCAGCAGGTGTTGATGCTGTGCAAATTTTTGATTCATGGTCCGGACTTTTACCAAAAGAGCAGTTTTTAAGAGATGCATTGCCGCATTTAAAGCGGATGGTAGAGGCAATCCATCCCTTTCCTGTGATTTTATTTACACGCGGTTCATGCCATTTGGTTAATGAGCTTGCCATGTTAGGACCTAGGGGAATTAGCTTTGATTGGGACAGGCCGATGCATGCCATGCGCTCACAAGTGCCCGAAGAAATGGTTGTGCAAGGAAATCTAGATCCAGCACTGCTGAAACAGCCGAAAAGGGTCATTGAGCAAGAGCTTTCTAAACTACTAGAATCGATGCGCGATCATCGAGGGTTCATTCTTAATGTTGGTCACGGCCTAACGCCAGATACGCCTATAGAGGGCGTACAAGCGATGATGGATACGCTCACCACCTAGCGGTTGGAGGCATGGAGCAGAGAATGGCCTCGTGGTTGCCGCCAGAGGCAAAGCCAAATTTTGTTCCACGGTCGTAGAGTAGGTTGAATTCAACGTAGTGCGCTCTTTGTTGTTGCTGGATTTCTTTGTCTTCAGGTGTATAAGGAAGGTCTTTTTTTCTTTCGTAGATCGGCATGATCGCTGGCAGAAAACTGTTGCCAACGGCTTTCATGATCTCAAAATCTTGGATGTGCTCAAAAAATAAACCTCCAACGCCACGCTCTTTTTTGCGATGGGGGATGTAAAAATATTCGCGGGCATTTTTTGCATACTCTTCGTAGTGGTTCGGAAGAGCTTTTTTTGCAGTGTTGTGAAAATGTTTGGTATCAAAGGGCTCATCAAAGCCCATAGGTGTGAGGTCATAGCCACCTCCAAACCAGTAGCGGTCGGCAGTTTCGATGTAGCGCACGTTCATATGCACGGTGGGCATGTGAGGGTTTTGCATGTGGGTGATAAGGCTAACGCCTGTGGCGAAAAAAGGACCTGAAAGTTCGTCTGAGGGAAATTTTTCTCCGCTGACGCCCGACCAGTTCACAGCCGCTTTTTCAAAGCATGAGCCACGTAAAACATTCATGGAGCCGCCTCCAGCGCCTTTTTCGTAGTCCCATTTTGTTTCAATAAAGCAAGAATTTTCTTCCAAAGATTCAAATGATTGCATAATGTCGGATCTTAGGGAATGAAGGTAGGCGATCACTTGATCGCGGAGGGAACACATGATACGCATAGCTGTCCTCGGTGGTGGTATTTCTGGCTTGTCTCTTGCATACTATCTCAAAAAGAGAGCAAAAGTCACTGTTTTTGAAAAAGAGCATGTTGGCGGAATGATTGGCACGAGAGCTGGAGGGAGATTTTTCTTTGAAAGGGGGCCTCGTACCTTTTCAAGTTCTCGATGCGATGAGTTATTGCAGCTGATTGAAGAGCTAAACCTTTCAAATGATTTAATCTATGCGAAGCCGCAAAAACGCTATATTTATTATAGGAAAAAATTGCGCTCAGTTCAGAAAATGGCTCTTCGTGGGTTGATCCGAGGTGGCTTTAAGGACTTTTATACCAAGCCTGAAAAAGGCGAAAAGACGGTGCACGCGTTTGCAAAAGAGCGTTTTGGAAGTTGGGTTGCTGACCATATCATGGACGGTGTGACATTAGGAATTCATGCGGGTCCGAGCAAAGATTTGTCTTTAGACGCTTGTTTTCCAAGTCTTGCAAATGCTGAAGGTTCGTTAATCTTAAAAGCTCTAAAGGGCACAAAGGGAAGCTTGTTTACCCTAGAAGGGGGAATGCATCAACTCATCGAAGCCTTAAAAGAGCAATGCACGATTGTAGAAAAAAACATTACAAGCTTAAAGTTAGATGCCGATTTGATTTATTCGACATTGCCTGCGTATGAGATGGAAAAATTAACGGGCGACGCTCGCTTTTCAAAGGTGCGCTATAGTGGAATTACAACGGTGCAATTGGGCTATGCTCATGATGTGTTAAAACATAAAGGTTTTGGCTACCTTGTGCCGAGTTGTTATAACTTAGATATTATGGGTGTAGTGTTTGACTCGTGCGTTTTTCCGCAGCAGAACAGGGAAGATGGCCAAACGCGCTTGACAGTTATGCTAAGGGCAATGGATAGAACTCAAGCAGTCGAGTGTGTCCTCAAAGCTGTTAAAGAACATTTGGGTATCAATGAGTGGCCCCTTGAGGTGCATACATGGCACTATGAAAAAGCAATTCCGCAGATGGGGCTGGGTCATCAAAAACTTATTGAAGCCTTGGAGCGGGATCATCCAAATATTGTGCTAGCTGGAAGTTATGTTAGCGGGCCGGCGGTCAATGCATGCATCAGACAAGCGCGTGGATTGGCAGAGCAGTTTGCAAATGCTTCATCTGAGCGCTTGTGTGCTTTGCGCTAAGGTTAAAAGCCAAGCCTGGCAATTCTGTTGGCATCGCAATGATGCGCTCATCTGCTAAATCTTCAGAAAGGGCGAAAGCATCGCGAGATGCAGGCAATTTTAATCCAACAATGTGGCTGCGGCTTTCAATGACATCGTAATGTGCATCATTCAAACTCTTACGCAGATCTTGGGCTCGCATAAGTACCATTGAGCGCTCAGCTTCCATATCGGGGATAAGGTCTAAGGCAGCGTTCATTGCGCCTAGACTGCCAGGATTAAGGGGTTCAATGCGTTGGCTCATAGTGCAATAGTCACAAAACAAGTCAGGGCCTGATATGTAGGCGCCAAAAGACCCCGTGACCTTGCCAAAAGATCCGATAACGACATCAACACCTTTTTTATGAGCTGCGCATCCCATTCCATTTTCACCCAGCATTCCTAGCGAGTAGCTATCGTCAATAATTAGCAGGGCATCGCACCCAGCAGCATGAGCCATGAGGCGGCGCAGATCTAAAATGAGGCCGCTTGCAGGGCAGATCGAAGGGGCTATCATAACTTTGGGTTCTGGTCCGTCAGGCAAGTCGCCAATGTGACTGTGGTCAAAAAAATGGAGTGACCCTTTATTGTTCATAAGTCGTTTAAGGTTGTGTGCGGGGTAGGCATGTTCTACAAAAAGGCTAGCACCTAGTGAGGAAAGCATTCCAAAGAGTGTGTTTTGCATTGCGACAG
>JAUILX010000126.1 GCA_030433395.1 Chlamydiia bacterium | reverse complement strand
CTGTTGATCGTCCAATAACACCCTCTGTACCAAACTCGATTTCCTAACTTTTTAAGCGATGACGCTTTAACTCCATTAGATGACATAATGTTTCCCCCCTTTCTACAATTATAACATGTGGGGTATAATCTGTGCCATGCAGGTTGAAATTACAGATTTATCGTCTTCGGGTGAGGGGGTTGGCCACGTGGATGGCATGGCTGTCTTTGTGGATGGGGCGTTGCCAGGTGAGTGGGTTGAGCTTAAGGATCTGTTTAAGAAAAAGCGGTTTGCTAAGGCCCAGCTTGGGAAGGTGGTTGAGGCTTCTTGCGATCGGGTAAAGCCTGCTTGTCCGCTGTTTGGAACGTGCGGGGGTTGCCAGATCATGCACCTTGATTATAAGGCGCAACTGCGCTTTAAAAGAAGTCGTGTGCAGGAAGCTTTAAGGCGCATTGGCGGATTTGATGTGGAGGTGGAGGTGTGCCTTCCATCTCCAAGGCAACTGGGCTATCGCAATAAGATCCATTTGCATAGTGGGGGATTTTACAAGAAGCATAGTCATGAGATTGTCAAGGTTGATCATTGCTATATTCACAATGAGATTGGACAAAGGGTATTGCCGAGCGTTAAAGGAGCGAAGGAAGCGATTATTAAAACTTCGTTTGCTGATGAACAGGTGATGCGCGTTGTGAATGGTGTCGCTGATAGGCAAGCGATTTATGAAACTCTGGGTGATTTGCGTTTTGAGATTGGTCCGAGGGATTTTTTTCAGATTAACCCTGAGCAGGCTTTAAATTTGTATAAGATTGCAATTGAATTTGCTGGTATTCAAAAAGATGACCATATTTTAGATGCTTATTGCGGGGTTGGGTGCTTGGCCTTATTTGCATCCAAAGTTGCTAAATCTGTGCATGGAATCGAAAGTGGTCGTCAAGCCATTGTAAGAGCAAAAAAGAATGCAGAGTTAAACGGCATTAAAAATGTAACGTTTGAATGTGGTCATGTTGAGCGGTCTGACTTAACGTGCGATGTTTTGTTTATCAATCCACCGCGTGGAGGTCTGGCAGATGGTGTGATTGATAAAATCAATGCTCGCAGGTGTGTTTATATTTCTTGTGATCCTGCAACGCTTGCACGTGATTTAAAAAAATTATCGGGGTATCGATTGATAAAGGCGCAGCCGCTGGATATGTTTCCACAGACGGTGCATGTTGAAACGGTTTGTTTGTTAACCCTTACTCCATGACAGTTCATGCCAATAGGTCGGCCGCGGCTTTATCAAACGCATTTTCTTCCTTAGCCATAGCGCTTTGGCTATGGAATTCGTCATTCAAATGCATCTGATTTTGCCTCGCTAGACCTCTAGGCGTAAAATGTCATGGAGTAAGGGTTATTGCAAAGGTAGATAGGTCACGATTTCATAGCGGCCTAGCTTGTGGTTTGTCAAGATTTCATCGCGTGTCTTTAGCAGCTGCAGTACTTGTGGTTTAAGCCTACTTAAAAGTGTTTGCAGATATTGACTGGTTGGGCTTTCATCTGTAAAAGCAAAGTCATCAATGCGCCCAGCAAGTTGCGGATAAGGAATCATTTCTTCGCCTGTAACCCAGTCGTCTGTGGTAAAAAGGGCAATGGGTTTCCCCTTTATGTCGATCGATATGCCAACGAGATGGTGATGCACGCTTTTGTCTAGATCGCTTAAGAATGTGTGAAAATGGCCTTGTTCGTTCTCCCGATGAGAGTGATAAAAATAAAAGGCTCCACTTTTTGGATCAAAAATATCACCTTCAGATTTTGGATTCGAAAGTGTAGGTAGATCTAGATGCGCTGGCGGTAAAATATGAGGCGCACGGGGAAAGCGTAGCAAGATTAGAGTGAAGAGGGCCAGTGAAGAAAGGATTATGATTACACGTCGTATCAAAAAATCTTTTGCTTTGCGTCTGCCGTTCATTTATATATCAATACAACAGGAGGGAATTAATGAAACGTTTCAATTTTACATCTGCAATTGTTGCAGGATTTATGGCAACGGTTGTCATGACAATTTTTATGGCATTCTTTGATATGAATATCACTAAACTGCTCGGCATGGCTATGGGCAAAACAGGTGCGATGGCTTATATTTTCGGTGGTTTGATCCACTTGGGTGTTGGCCTGTTTTATGGTCTTATTTTTGCTTTGATTATTCAGCCATTGCTCAATAAGCTGCCTGGATTTTTGTCTGGATCTCTTTATGGGATTGCTATTGGTGTGGTAGCTTTTATTTTTACGCCGATGTTTATGAACTCGTTGCAAAAATGGGGTGGTAAGTGTCATCCAATGGGTGCAGCAAAGGCTTATGGTCAGTATGGCTATCAAGGATGCTATCCACAAGTGCCAGAACATCCTTGTTATCCTCAGCATCCTGAAGATGAGCAAGGGCAATATCCTTACCAAGATAAAGAAAGTCAGCAGCAAAAACAGTACCCTTATGATGAAGATGATCAAAGGCCTGACGCGGATCGCCCACCAGGTATTCCTGATCAACCACAGTATCCTGGGCAAGGAGGCAATGCTCCATCACCTTACTACAGACAAAATGCTTATGCGCCTCCATCGGTACACGAGCATCAGATGAATCCATGCGGGCCTGCTAAAAGAGCAAGCTTGCCAACATGGCTTTGGGTGATAATCAACCACGTCGTTTATGGTTTTGTTCTTGGTGTTTTCTACCGACCACGCAAAATCAATCAGCAGCAACCCCCGCAGCAGTAATTCTTATGACTCGGACAAAAGTCCGAGTCTAAACCCACACTTTAGCAGTTGCGGTAAGGAAAGATGTTCAATGTGGGTCTAAATTCCTATTTTTGCATAGATCGGGTGGTGATCTGAAAGAGCTTCGGTTGGATGCTCGATGCTGTACCCGGAAAGAATCTTGATCTCATTGATGTGTGCTGCTTTGCCTATGCCTAAAATGTAATCGAGTGCTTCATCAAAGGGAAGCGCATGTAGCTCGATGATTTCATGGAGGCTGACTTTTCCTGTGCTGTTTGAACTGCTAATAGCTCTTGTTTCTGATTCAAAGGCATCGAGGGCTTTTGCAGCAAAGTGGTCCCAGGCAAGTTGATTGGAACCGCTAGATAAATCGATGTGTTTTTTCAGATCCTCTAGCTGCTCTTGCATTTGCTTGCGGCTGACATTACCAACGGTGCTTTGCCAAAAATCTGCATTGAGGTGCGGGTTTAAGAGCTCTTTGAAGGACTGTAATGAACTTGTTATCAATAGCAATTCAGTTGCAGAAAGGGTTGGGTGTGTTTTCCAGAGCATATCATAGTGTTTGAAAAACGTTGTTGAGGTAGCCATTTTTTTCATGCTACTGGGCATTGGGTCATGAACGGGGGCAACATGAGGGTTTAAAACTGACTGATCATATTCTACATCGCATCTGTCGACATTAAGATCCCCACAAAGGTAGCGTGGCACATGGCTGGGCAAATAATTGCCTAGCTCAACTGCTGCTTTGCTTTGTTCTTGCCTAGCTTGTGAATAAGTTAAGAGCTGACCGCCATCAGTTATGTCTTGTCTCCAACTATGCCTTGACGATCCCTGAAAGTGGCCTGCTGCGATGTGAGCAATAGGTTTTTGATTCTGATTAAGTACGCAAAAATCTG
>JAUILX010000005.1 GCA_030433395.1 Chlamydiia bacterium | reverse complement strand
TCCAGAAATAAAAAATCCTGTTGTTAACTCTCAACACCAACAACAGGAGGCAAAAGTGTCCGAAGAACTTTTGATAACCACATTTTGTATCATTGATGATTTTTGTTCCAGCTTCGAAGCAATTTGGAAGAGCAAATTAGTTCAACATACAAATAATCAAGGAATTAAAAAGCCATCTCGCAGGCCAAAATTATCCCTGAGTGAACTCATGACCATTGTGATTGGATTCCATAGATCAGGCTACCGAACTTTCAAGTATTACTATACTGGTTACGTGTTGCAATTTTGGAATAAGTTTTTCCCACATCTCGTGTCTTACGCGAGGATTGTACGACTCATGCAACGAATAATTTTTCCAATGTTTTGCTTTTTGAAATCTGTCCTTGGGGTATGCACAGGGATATCATTTGTAGACTCTACATTGCTAAGTGTCTGTCATATAAAGAGAGAGAAATCACATAAAGTTTTTAAAGCTGCTGCTAAAAAAGGGAAAGTGACAACGGGTTGGTTTTTTGGAATGAAGCTTCATCTGATCATTAATGAGTTTGGAGAGATTATCTCGTTCATGCTCACTGCTGGCAATGCAAGTGATCTATCCGCTTTAACACATCCGGTCCAAAACTGTTTTGGACAATTATTTGGCGATAAAGGATACATCTCGCAAAGCACTTTTGAAAAGCTATTCAGCCAAGGAATTCAGCTGATTACAAAAGTGCGTAAGAACATGAAAAATAAGCTATTACCGCTCATGGATAAGTTATTGCTGAAGAAACGAGGGCTGATAGAAAGTGTAAACGACCGTCTAAAAAATGGATGCCAAATTGAACACCACAGACATCGTAGTCCATTTAATTTTGTAGTCAATTTACTCAGCGGGCTGTCAGCCTATCAACTACAAGAGAAAAAGCCATCCATATACGTGTCCAAAAAGGAGCAATTTATGCTTCAGGCTGCTTAAGTTGATCCGCAACTCGCGTTAATTAACGATTTAGCAAACCCCTGTAAAGCTCTTAGAGGCAGATGAAATACAGATCTGATAACAAGCATCAGGGCTAACGCGTTAAAATTTAGTTGAGGTTCTGTCATACTTACTTCAATACATTTACAAGGAGGTATGTATGGCAACGGCTTTTTTGAATAAATTGTTCTAGCCATGGCAATCCACGTTCTCATAGACTATCTCAAGCAGGAAGCTGTAGCTGAAGTTCGCAAGAGTTACGCCTCAGTCAAGAAAGCCGTGGAAAGCATTCGGAATCTATTTCATATGAAGAGACGCAAAAGCTGGAAAGAATTGTACAAATACGCGTTTTTTGGATTGGACAGCTCATGAAAAGTTGACTTTTTGAATAAAAAGTGGTCAAAAAAGAACCTTTTAAACTGTTGAGGAGAAAAAATCAAAAATTTTTCAGAGCTAAAAAGGGCCAGTATTATTCTTATTTTCAGCAAGATGTAAAATTTGTAGAGCAAAAATCAAATTGAAAATTTCCGATCTATAAATAAATGACTTGAAAAGAAGAAAAATAGTGGTATAATTGCTTGTAAAATTACCAGCCAGTTAATGGAGGATGTAATGAAGTTTCTTTTTAGTATTATTGCTCTGACTTTCACCTGTGTGCTGAATGCTCAAGTGGGGATGGATCAGTATGCGCAGGTCTGTTTCTCGACGACTCAAACCTATGGAAAAGCTTTGGAAATTTGTAAGGAAAAAGGGTTTAGTCACTTTTTCATCAAGAAAATCTCCTATTCAGATGATCGGGGACAGACGTTAGTCTTTAATGGAGTTTCAAACGCTAAGGGAGCTACTTTGATTTCGGAGACGATAACCCAAGAACTTGGTCCTCCAGTTGGGACATTGCAGCTTGACTTTGAACTGTACTGTTATGGAATCCCCCCTGAAGAACCTTTAGCAATCGATGTGCAGGATGTGTTTGACTTTTGTGAAGTGCTCCAAAACCAACAGCTTGAGAAAGTGGAAGAGAGCAATATCTTAGAAGTAAAGACGATGGAGGAATTGAAGGCTGAGCTAGACAAGGCAAGTGATTCTGTTTACTTAGATTGTTATGCACCAAATTGTCCTCCCTGCAAGATCCTTGCACCTCACTTCGATCAGTATTCCAAAGATTTTTCCTCTAGAGGGAGTTTTCTTAAGGTTAGCCTAAAAAATGTTCCTGAACTGCGTGATCTGTATAAGATTCAACAGGTACCAACTCTAATCCTTTTTAAGGGTCAGAAAGAAGTGGAAAGAAAGGTCTCGTTGCCTGCAATTATGAAGTATTTTGAGTCGTTGCGTGGAAATATCCCAGACTCGGAAAATGGAGTGTAACGGAGTCGAACCGATGACCTCAACAATGCCATTGTTGCGCTCTACCAACTGAGCTAACACCCCAGCGAATCTGAAGTTCTTGTATTTTACCATATCTGTGATAATATCCTCAAGGAGGAGACACACGATATGCAAGAGTTTTTTAGCCGCTATGACCACTTGTCCCAAGATCCAATTTTTTCCTTAAGCTCCCAATCTGCCAAAGATACGCGTCCTAATAAGATTGATTTAACGATGGGGATCTATAAGGACGCATCCCTTAAATCGGGTATTTTTAAAAGCATTAAAGAAGCAGAGAAAAGGCTGCTTGAACAGGAGTCTAATAAAGATTATCTGCCGATTGGTGGTTTAGAGGAGCTGATCCATCAGACCGAGCTGCTTGTTTTTGGTAAAAGGATGGAGGGTTTGGCAGGTATTCAAACTTTAGGTGGTACTGGAGCTTTGCGAATTGGTGCAGATCTTCTAAAAGCAGGGTCATCTGTGGTTTATTTGCCCAAGCCTACGTGGGTGAATCACCATAAGATTTTTACTTATGCTGGCTTCAAGATCCAAGAGTGTGCCTATTATGATCGCGGGGCTCATAGTCTGTCCTTTGACGCTTTCTGTGCAGACTTAGAGCAGGCAGTGGAGCAGAGTGTTGTGGTTTTACATGGGTGCTGTCACAACCCTAGTGGAATGGATCCAACACTTGATCAATGGAAAATCATTGCCCAGATTTGCCAAAAACGTAGGTTAATTCCTTTTTTTGATTTGGCTTATTTAGGATTTGGCAGTGGAATAGAAGCTGATGGTGAGGCAATTCGCTCATTTGCTCAGATGGGACTGCCACTTCTTGTTGCTGTTTCTTATTCTAAGAATCTAGGACTTTATGGAGAGCGCATAGGGGTGTTACTTGCACTGCCAGGCGCTGGGTTTGCTGAGAATGTCAGGAGCCATATGCTGGCACTAGCGCGCGCGTCTTACTCAAATCCCCCACGTCACGGAGCTCTTTTGGCTGCGTCAGTTTTATCTGATAGTCAGTTAAGATCTGACTGGATTACAGAACTGGATGGCATGCGAGAGCGTATGCAGGGCTTGAGGAAAGATTTTGCTCAAGCGCTCAAGGTATCGATGCCCTCCCAAGATTTTCAATACTTACATCGCTGTCGAGGAATGTTCAGCTATTTAAATTTAGAAGTAGATCAGGTTAGCCGTTTAAGGGAAGTGAATGGTATTTATCTTACAGGAACTGGACGTATAAATATTTCAGGGCTTAACTCAAGCAATATGTCCGATGTGGTTCAGGCTATCGAAAAAGTGATCAAATGAGAAGAATATCTTATCGCTCTTACTTTGCTCTTGGTGTTTCTTTGGTTCTCGCTCTATGCTTGCCTGAGCAGACCTGTCAACATTTGAGAGCATCAAGTGTTGCGCTTTCATCGCCCATATGGAAAAGTTGCGGTCTTTGTCGGGAAGTTTTATTTGCTGGCCCTTGCGGCCAAAAGCATTCTGATGGTGAATATGAGCGCTTGCAGATCGAAAACGATCGGCTGCGGTGTCAGATAGATCGAATTTGCCAGTGGCTTGAGCAGCAAGAGCATTTAGACTCACTTGGAATGATTCAGGTAGATCAAGGTGCAAGTAAGCTGACTCAGTCCTTAAAAAGCACGATAGATGCAACTAAGCAGTTTGCTTTAGGCCGAGTGGTTTTTCGGGAACCTGCTTCTTGGAGTCAATTTATTTGGGTTGATGTTGGCGAGGAGACTAATCGCGTACTAGGAGTCAAGGTCGTTTGTAAAAATAGCCCCGTGGTTGTTGGCTCTGCTTTGATTGGGGTTGTTGAAACAGTTGGTAAACATCGCTCCTGTGTGCGGTTAATTACGGATGGGACATTGTGTCCATCAGTACGCGCTGTTCGGGGAGGTTTGCAAGGCCAAGTTCTTTTAGATCATTTAAATGGAATAATGCGGCAGCTACCCTTACAAAAACATTTGCTCTCTGATGAGTATGATAAAATTAGCGAGATGTTTGCGATGATTAAATCGCGTATTGGTACAGCCGGAGAAATTTCCTACGCAGCCAAAGGTTTTTTACAAGGGTGTAGCGCTCCTCTTTGGCGATGCCGTAATCAGAAACTTAATGGGTACGGATTTCAATGGGACTTTCCCGATACAGAAGGCCCAGCAAGAGAAATTAGCTCGGGAAAAACACTGGATTTACATGCTGAGCTGGATTCAATTGAGCTGTTGCGTGTTGGTGATGTATTAGTCACTACAGGCTTTGACGGAGTGTTTCCACCTCACCTAAAGGTTGCCACTGTTTCAAAGATCTGTCCGTTGATTAGGGGTGAGCCGACCTATTCGATAGAAGCACAGATGATTGCTGCAAATTTACACGACCTAGAGTTTGTTCAAGTCCTTCCGCCTGTAGAGATGGATTAATCAATTGTATCAATCAGTGCGATAAACTGTGACTTGATCGTATCTTTATCTGATAGAGGATCGAAGGTATAGGCGCATAGATCTGCTCGGACTTGCTTAAAGGGTGCGGGATCTACAGATAGATGGTCTTGCAAAATGTCATAGAATTCATCGATGGAATCAGGATGAATTGTGGGTCCGCATTGGTTAAGTGGGTGGTTTGTCACTGTGTCAATGAAAAGCATCGGGCGATTATAGGTTAAGAAGTCGTAGCCAATTGATGATCGATCACCGACGTAGATCGCTGTCTGATCTAATATTGGATAAATGAGGGGGAAGTCGGTTAGGAATCCAATATTTGGTCTGTGTTGGTAGGTTTCGATCATGAGCTCAATTTTATGCGCTTGTTGTATTGATACGTTGGGATGAATTTTAATAAGAAGGTTGTAATCAGCTGGCAAGGTTTCAATCAAATGAGGTGCAATTTGCAAAATTGAATGCGTCTGAAATTCATCTTCCCATGTCGGAGCGTATAAGATAAGTGGTTTTTTTTCAGTAAATTGCGATCCAATTGACTTTTCGAAAATGTCAATGTAAAGCGGCTTTACATTGGTGTAATAGCTATGGCGATAGTTGCCAATACTGATAGTTTGGCGCAAGTTGGGAAAAATGTTTTTTTCGCGAAAGAAGTCGCGCATTTTCTGTCCGTAAATAAATGCAAATCGCTCTTCTTGTAAACCCGTTTTGCCGGCAAAGTGATAACCTTTATCCGAGCTGCCGTGTGGACACCAAATCGATGTGATTTTTTTCCCATACAGATGCTCGAGTGTGAGAAAGATTTTAGATAGCAGGCAAGCAGGCAGGCAAGAAATAAGCAAACCAAAGCGTTTTGCAATGAAATCAATGAGATGAAGCTCATCGATTTCGTAAACGATGAGTTGGGGATAATAGGTTGTTGCTTGAGCATAGATCCCAGGATCTGTCACAATAAGCGGTAGGTCAAGCAAAAGACATAGAGGGGCGATGTGATCTAAGTGATGGGCTGATGTTGTGTAGACAAGTCCTGCTGCTTCCATGTTTCTTTAATATAACCTAAAAACTCTTTTTGGATTGTGTCGAAGGAAACAGAGTCGTCAAAAGCATGGTCGTATAAAGCTTGTTGCTCTTTTGAATAGTCTGAGTTTAGGTTTTTTTGAATGAAAGGAAACGGATTTGCTTCATCTTCTTTCGGAATAACGAGCCCACAATGATGAATGGGAGAGGGAAAGTCGTCATTAGTAAGAAAAAACATGGGTTTATGTGTGGCTAAAAATTCGTAGCCAACAGATGAATAATCTCCTAAGTAGGCATCACACCCATCAATGACGGGTAGGGTTGGAGTAAAATCAAAATTCGCGATAATATTCGGGAAGCGGTCACTATTTTGAAGAAGATAGTGCGTTTCTGCAGGATAATTTTGCTCCAAGTTAGGATGGATTTTGATGAGTAGGTTAAGGTTTTTGGGACAGGCTTGGATTATCCCCTTAAATTGCTTTAGAAAAGAGGTATTAGCGTTTGGATCTTTCCATGTAGGTGCATATAAAAGGGTGGTTTGTTTTTTTTTAAATTTTGAAAAAAGAGTATTTTTAGCTAACTCATCAAAATGCTGTTTATATTTTTTGTAGAATTTTCTGCGATAGTTGCCAGTTACTTGTAGTGTGAAGTCTGTTTTGCAGTTGCTATATTTAGTCATGTATTCTCGCATTTGATTCCCATACACGAATTGATGATCGTGGTGGGTGATGGAATCGGCATGGGTGTATGTATAAACCTTATCGGAATTACCGTGTGGACAATATACAAGCTGGATTTGTTTGCGGTAGGTGGTATCGACAAACAGGCGCATACGGGTTGCCCACGGCTTGAAACTATGAATGATCAAGTCGTAGTTTTTCCAGAGATTTTCAAATGAAAAAAAGGATTGGTCGACATATTCAATTTTGATTTGTGGATAACATGTTTGGCAGATGAATTTTGACTTTTTGTCACAGATAATAAGCGGAAGATCTAAAATATATGCCATTGGGGCAATGTGGTCGATATCAACATAAGTGAAGGCAAAAATAGCACAGCGCATAAACCGGAGTATATCATCTTTTCTATTTCATATCATCAGGGTAATCAACGGTGATCATCACTGAACGTCTGCCTTGCTTTAGGGGGATGGGCTGGAAGGCAATGGCGTGCTCTTCTTGTGGCAAAAGCTGATTGGTATCGATCGCCTGTAAAAGGGAATCATTACGCGCTGATTGCTCTTCGATTTTGTCATCTAAAATTTGGACTTGCTCAATGAGGGATTGGCATTCGCAATCTTCAATGTCGTAATGCTGCAGGGTCGACCATAGTTCGTCTTCTAATGCAGAGCTGCAGTTTAGTGCAGAGGCGAGTTGATTAAGGAGTTGTTGGCGATGAGATTGAATATTGTACAGAGTTTCGTAGGCTTCGCTAGCACATCGGTTTAAGCGAAGCTTGAGCTCTTCATCTCCACATAGGATGGCATACTCTGTTTGGTGGCTTATACCTAAGGCTTCACGCATTGCGCAGATTTCTGCGCTTAAAGTTAACTTAAATTCATGATATAACGCTTTAATGTCCATTGGTATCCCCCTTCCATCTGTACACTATAAGCCAAGCGCAAGCCGTGCCAATTGACTAAAGGATTGAAGGGAAAGATCTTAAAGTTTTATAGTTACTATTCAATTTGTGCAGGAGGCAAGTTTGACCGAGGAAAAAAAGTGCTCTGATCTCTTAAAGGCGTGGTTTTACAAACATCGCCGTGATTTGCCATGGAGAAAAAATTTGTCTGGATACCGTGTTTGGGTTTCGGAAGTGATGCTTCAACAAACTCAGGTGAGTGTTGTCATTCCATATTTTGAACACTGGATGCGCCAATTTCCAACAATTAAAGCCCTGGCAGAGGCATCTCGAGATGATGTGATTAGAGCTTGGGAGGGTTTAGGGTATTATTCTAGAGCACGGAATCTGCACGATGCTGCGCAAGAAATTTGCTCTCACTTTAACGGAGTGATGCCCCAAACAAAGCAGGATTTACTCAAAATCAAAGGGATTGGACCTTACACAGCAGGAGCCATTGCAGCGTTTGCTTTTGGTGAAAAGGTCATCGCTGTTGATGGTAATGTCAGGCGAGTGCTTTCCCGGCTTTATATGGTTGAGGATTCAATTGATGTTCCGAAGGGTCAGAAAATTATCGATGCATATGCTGAAAAACTTCTTTGCTGCGATGAGCCAGCGGCTGTGGTCGAAGGGCTTATAGAGCTGGGGGCTCTTGTTTGCCAAAAGGCTCCAAAATGTTGGTTATGCCCACTGCAAAAAGAGTGCAAGGCTTTGAAGCAGGAGAAAACGGACAGAATCCCAGTGAGGCAAAAAAAGCCCCAAGTAACACGGCTGCATCGGCTTGTCTGGGTAATGATTCAAGCGGGCCATGTTCTTATCCGCCGCGAGCACCAAAATGGTGTGATGCAGGATTTATGGCATTTTCCCTTTCTAGAAGTAACTAATGATAAAAGGTCTATATCGATCTTGTTGGAGCATCTAAAGGAGTTGCTTGGCAAATCTTTACCACCTCCAGAGCTTTTAGATCCTATAAAGCACGGATTTACACGTTTTCAAGCGCATCTATACCCACATGTTTGGAGGTTGCAAGGTACAGATCTTCAGCCGATTGAGGGTTTTAAATGGGTTCCATTATCAGAGCTTATAGATCTACCCTTTTGCGGAGGGCATCGAGACTTAAAGAAATGTCTTTTATCGACGAAAAAAGCATGAAATAGTAGAATTTTGGTCAAGAATTGGTAATTTGGAAATGAATTGCTTAAGCTTTTTGACGGGAGCGAGAAACAGGGTTGTTAAAATGGTCCGAATTGATATTGGAAAATATGGAACCGCAACGACGCAGTTAAAACCGATTCTTATGTTTAATATAGAATTTATAGAGAGAAGTTATTTATGAGTATAGAATCTGTTTTCAAAGGTATGGTGATAGTCTCTGCATTTGCTGCAGGAGGTGTTATCGCTGCAAGCTATGCAGAAGATAAATGCTCGGAAGGCCCAGATAAACTAGTACAAATGATTGCTATAGGTTGTATTGGTTGTGTTGCAGGCGGTGGCGTTGGTTATTTAGTTACGCGTCCTAAAGTTTACAATGGTATCTATGATATAACGGCGCGAATATTGAGGTCTATTAAAATCGACTTTGTCATTTTCCCAAAGAGTTGGATTCAGGTCAGAATACCAATATGTAACTGATCGCTTCGGCATATACTGAAAATCCGATTTTGAGGGCTCTTCGGTATATGTGATTGAGGAATAATTGATTGTCTGATAGCCTGGAGTTTTAGCTAAGGAAAAGGGTATGAAGTTTAGGGTAACGCGCAAAGATCAGAATATTATTGCATCAGTCATGGTTTTTAAAGAAAAATGGTGGCTGTGGGTTATAAGCATCAAAAATTTAGTCCGTTTTGGGGTGCCAATTGCCCTAATTGCCGTGTTTTCTATATCTTATATGGGATTCAATAAACCAAAACGCCATGGGGATTATTTCGCTGCTTCTCAAGCTTACGAGGCCTGGGTTGCTGGAGATCAATCCAAGCTTCCTGAACTAGAAAAAATCATGAGCTCTCACCCTGAATTACATGCAAAGTATGATCATGCGATTGCTTCTCATTTAATTGCCTCAGATCAGGGAACTGATGCAAAGCATTTTGCTCAATCTGCACTGAAACGTACTGAATATGCTTCCAAGTGGCACCGTTCTTTTGCAATGACGACATTGACTATTGCTGATGGGGACTTAAGTACTGCGCTTTTACAAGCTAAAGCGCTAAAGAATGAAATGTTGCCTGATGATATTGAGCACAATAAGCTGGTCTATGGATTCAATCTGCTCCGTATTGCTGCCATTGAACAAGAGCTTTGTCACGATGAGGCAGAAAAGGCCGCAATTCAAGATATCCAACAGTTTTTAAGTCATCACAAAAACGATTCAGAAATTGAGCCTATCACTTCTCATTTTAAATCAGGTAAAGTCACACTGAGCGACTATCTGCAGCAACGCGCCTAGCGCTTGTTATACTAAATTAACAGTGCAGCGAGCTTTGGCGCCGCCTAAAACCGATTTTTGAGTTCTTTTAGGTGCATGCGGTTATTTTTTAGAATTGATGTTATTACTGCTGCCACTACCATGCATTGCAAAGCGATAAAGGGCTTTTCCACCCATTAAACCTAAAACAAAGAACACAAGAGGTGGCAGGAAAATCGCAACGACCAACCCTAATACGCCCAAAACCAACATCGTTGGTTTTTGTTGTTTGTTAACGAATTGAAAAACCGATCGGACTGCTTTTTCGACTTTAACAGGGAACCAAACTCCAAGGATTCCACCTAAGCATGCTAGGTATATGCACCAGGTCACGCCAAACATAGCCATCGAGAAGAAGCTTGCTAGAATAAAAACAAGCGAGAAAAACACTTCATAAGTGTATTTCCTTGCAAAGTTTTCTATCTCTTTTACGCTCATACCATCTTTTTTATCTACCATTAGGGCCCCGCTATTTTAATAGTTCTTATTTTCACTGTAGCTATTAATGTATTTTTTCCGCAACTTGATCCTTATTTGTAGATGGATTATACTGACCGGGGATTCTATGATGCTCTATGAAAGTTGTTATTATTTGCGTTCTCTGAGGGTTGTTTACCTCATCAATGCGGCTTTAATGCTGTTGGTAGCGATGCTCGCCCTGGTATTTTTTTCACTGCCCTATTTTAATGAACGATCACTGAATGTGGTTTGTCCAAAACTGAAGCGGCGTGTGGAGAAGACTATAGCTTTGGATCTTAAGGCGTTTCCAGCTTCACCTCTTGCTTTGGAAGAGAGTGATCAGCAATTTCCCTTTATTGATTTAAAAGACGAGGTTTTGTTTCTAGGCACCAACAAAAGACCTGATGCAGATCCGAGCGATCCCATCCTGAATGTTAAGTTTAAGGGGTCTAAAGAGAGCTCTATTATTCGCTCTGATGAGCTTGTATTTCTAACTTATAACCAAGGGTATATGGAAGTAGCGGATCATGAAACGCCTTTGATGCTTTGCGCTCAGCTACAAGGTGATCAATTGAAGCTTGATGCTCATTTGAATCTGGATGGCAGCTCACGGCAACTATCTTGGTCAGCTGCGCCTGCATGTCTGCCCAAAAGGCTGTCTTCACAGTCTCCCTTGCTAAAGGCAGTTGATAGGCTAAAACACATGAAAGTTTATGGGCCGGATCAACTTATTAAGATTTATGGTGGATCGGAATTTTCTGATAAAAAGGGTGTGCTCAGACTGGAAACATCAACTGGAATGGAGCCTATCGAGGATGGCGAGTTATGGGTTTGGAAAAATGCGGATTGGGTTCGGGCAAAAGATGGTATGCAAACTCAAGGTTTTCCAATTGCACAGTTTTTTGTACGTAGTTCTGAGCAAGTTGATATTAAGCTTTGGGATGCTCAAGGGTGTGACCAAGTGCATTTTTCGTTGGCTACGCAAAGGAGCTCACCCATACCTATTAAGGTGCAAGAGGTCTTTGCACAATTGCGAAAGCGTACACATACATCCGTTTCTTGCCGCTTGGGTGGCAGGGCTCGTATTTTGCGAACGGGAGATTGGATTTTGAAACAAGCGGAAGGTTGGCGCACGCTTCGAAGTATTAATGAAATCGATGCGTGTGTTTCAGGCCAATTGACAGGAGAGCTGTTTGTTTTTGATGGAATTAAAAAAATGGCTAAAGGATGGTGTTTACAAGGTCATCTTTTTGATCAAAGAAGAGTGCAAGCTCAGAAGGTTTCACTACCTTTTCATGTAGCTCAGCCCAAGAAGCAACATAAAGATATTGATGCTTATGACTTCGATGCTTTTGACGATGATGACGATGATGATTTTTTAAGTGGCTTTTTGCCTGGAGGTGATGATGATTAAAAGAGCTTGGATTTTACTACTGGTTTGCCAAGCCGTTTTTGGCGAGACGATTGAAGAGAAGCGTGCTGGGCTGAATCCTCAGGGAAACTCCTCGTCTAATATGCCTTACTTAAAGGAAATGAATGAAGAGATCGAGCGTTTGCGCAGCGAAATACAAGAAGCTTATCGGATGGCGCAGGCTGATTTCGAAGCGGGTGTTGATGTCAAAGACTGGCTTGGGGAAATTAAGGCTTTGCGAGCTGATATGAACTCTATTGAGGAGCATTGGCGCAGTCAATGTCTTGATGAAGCCGAAGTTGGTGAAGAGGGCTATGGTCTTTGGGATCAAGAAGAGACAACGATTGCACAATTGGTCATGGAATATGGATCCTCAGATTATTTGTATATTATTCCACCGGATCTAATGAACCTTAAAATCCAACTTCACTCTTCAATGCCGATTCCACGTCGCCTGTGGTCTGAGCTTATTGAGGTGATTTTGTCTCAAAACGGCATTGGCATTAAGCAACTCACACCTCTTGTTCGCCAGCTTTACTCTTACAAAAATGATTTAATGGCCGTGCAAAATATTGTTAGTTGCCCGCAACGTCTGAAGAGATTGCCTCCTGGTGAACGGGTTCTTTATGTATTTTCTCCTCCATCTGAGGATATTAAAAGCGTCTTTTACTTCTTTGAACGCTTTCGCGATGCTAAACGTACCTACATCCATCAGGTGGGTGGAAAAATTGCGATTGTTTCTACAAAAGATGAAATTGCAAAGTTGCTCGATTTATATGATGCGGTCTGGGCTGATGGACAAAAGCGCGCCATCCGTGTTGTGGCGCTTTCTAAGATTAGCCCTAAGGAAATGGAAAAAATGCTGAAGGCATTTTTTGGTCCATCTGCTGATAATGGTCGTATGACGATCTCAAAGGGAGGCGCTCATTTGAGCATGCTCCCTTTGCCAAATGAAGGCTCGATTGCGTTGATTGGAATTAAGCAAACCATTGAGCGAGCTGAGGCGCTTGTTCGCGAGCTTGAAGAGCAGGTCGAAGACCCGATGGAGATGACTGTTTATTGGTATCCATGCCGCCATAGCGATCCAAATGATTTATCGGATGTTTTGGAAAAAGTCTATCAGTCTCTTGCTTATTCTAACCTTGAAAGTGGCGGTGCAAGAGTGCCTTGCAAAGATGTTTCAGAAGTTTCTGTGAACGTTGCGCCTCAACAGTTTGGTGTTCCTACAGCTCCTGCTGTAATCAATCCTTCCCCCGTCGATCCAGGCGAGTGGTCAACAGCAGAGCCAACGAGTCAATCAAAGCATTTTATTCCTTATGTCAAAACGGGTTCAATCATGATGGTGGTTAGACGCGATTTGCTTCCAAAAATCAAGGAATTGCTCAAAAACCTCGATGTTCCTAAACAGATGGTGCAAATTGAGATCATTATCTTGGAACGTAAGATCAATTCACAAAATAATTTTGGTCTTAACATTCTAAAGCTTGGTTCTGCAGCGAGTCAAAAACATGCTACAGGCTTAAGCTTTGATGCAGCATCTTCCAAAATGCCTGGCATTTTAGATTTTTTCATCTCAAGAGCAAAGTCGTCCCATTTTCCAGCGTTTGATCTGACATATAATTTTCTCATGTCGCAAGACGATATCCGCATCAACGCCACGCCAACGATCACAACTGTGAATCAAACTCCAGCGAAGCTTTCTATTGTTGAGGAGATTTCCGTTAACAATGGTGTAGCACCTGTTGAAACTAACGGGGTCACTGTCTTTGAAAAATCATTTTCGCGTAATCAATATGGACTGACGCTCGTGCTTACACCGACTGTGCATCAGCCTTCGATTGAGGATATCGAAGGCAAGTACTTTGTAACGCTCGATGCAAAAATCTCATTTGACAATCCCCAAGAGTCAACACGTGCTGATCAGCCGAATGTTGATCGCTCAATGGTAGAAAATCAGGTGCGTGTTGCTGATGGTGAGATGATGATTATTGGCGGCTTAAGGCGTAAAACATCGGAAGATGCTACTGATAAGATGCCCTTTTTAGGTGATATCCCGGGCATTGGAAAGCTCTTTGGCACAACAAAAATGTGTGATCGCTTGCGTGAGCTCATGGTCTTTATTAAGCCGACAGTAATTATTGACCCACAAGAGGATGTCCGCCGGGTGCGCTGTGAAGAGTTAAAGAAACGTGCTGGCGACATTCCTGAGTTTTTGGACTGTTTAAAAGAAGCTCAAGACAAGGAAAAGGCTCGCGCTATCCGAAGTAGTTTTGATATTATGTTTGGGTCGTAGATGGGCTTAAGTGAATTAGACCAAGAACAAGCAGAGCTTGCTGAGCGTTTTGGGTTGAGTGTTGTAAACGATCTTTCCACCTACCCTCTTGTTTCTGAGCAAATACGCAAAATTCCCTACGCCTTTGCGAAGCAAAAGAGTGTTTTACCAATTGAAGAAAAAGAGAATGCTTTAGTTGTTGCTATATCAAATCCTGCAGATCTAGAAGCTTTGGAAGAGTTGCGCTGCCTTGTAAATACAACTGTAGAAGAGGTCTTTTGTCCTAAAAGCGTTTTAGAAAGGGCTATCGAGCGCTGCTACCACCACCAGGATGAACCAAAGGCAACTGAGGAAAAAGAGGCAATTCTTGAGACTCGTGAAGAGGAGTATGATCTGCTCTCTCAGCAATCTAGCTCTCCAGTTATCCGATTGATCAATTCGATTTTAGCCAATGCCATACAACAAGAGGCTTCCGACATTCATTTTGAACCTTTAGAGAAGGGATTGAATGTACGCTTCCGTATTGATGGAGTTTTGCAACAGCGCCATGCGCCACCTCGAGATGTTCAAAATCAACTCATTGCTCGCATCAAAGTGCTTGCAAAGCTCGATATTGCAGAGCACCGAATGCCTCAAGATGGACGTATTAAGCTACGTCTTGGTGGACGAGAAATTGACTTTCGCGTCAGCACCGTGCCCGTAGCTTATGGCGAGCGCATTGTTCTTAGGATTCTCGACAAGGGGAACATCACTTTAGGGCTCGACCAAATTGGAATGCAGCCTGTCATGCTTAAAGACTTTAAAAAGTGTATCCGACAAAGCCAGGGCATTGTTCTTGTGACAGGGCCTACCGGGAGCGGTAAGACAACCACACTTTACAGCGCCTTGACAGAGATTCACACGCCCGAGACCAACATCATGACCATTGAAGACCCTGTTGAGTACAAGCTTGAAGGAATGGCCCAGATCGGTGTCCATTCAAAGATTGGTCTCACCTTTGCAAAGGGATTGCGTCACATTCTTAGGCAAGATCCTGATGTTGTCATGATTGGTGAGATCCGCGACCGTGAAACAGCAGAAATAGCCATTCAAGCGTCTCTTACAGGTCACTTAGTGCTTTCCACTTTGCACACAAACGATGCCCCTTCTGCTATCACGCGTTTAGTTGATATGGGCATTGAACCATTTTTGCTCTCATCTTCTGTCATTGGCGCTCTAGCGCAAAGACTAGTGCGACGTATCTGCACCCAATGTAAAGAAAGTTATGAGCCAAGTGCTGAAGAATTATCCGAGTTGGGCTTAAAAAAATGCCGGCTTTACAAAGGATCAGGATGTCAGGCCTGCTTTGGATCTGGGTACCGCGGACGTGCTGGGCTTTATGAGCTCATGCATATTACCCCGAGGATCAAGCAGCAGTTGCTCAGTAGCGCTGATTCTTCAGCCCTCCAAAGAATTGCTATTGAAGATGGGTTGCAAACTCTGCGCGATCATGGAGCCCAGCTTGCCAAAGAGGGAATCACAACAAGCGCAGAAGTGTTGCGCGTCACCAGACAAGTTGAGTTGTAATCATGCCACTTTACACCTATAAAGCTGTTAGTACGCTTGGACGTAATCAGTCAGGTTATGTTGAAGCTGACTCCTTTGAAATGGCCAAAGAAAAGCTGCGCTCTCAAAAACTGCTTGTGACCCTTCTAAAAGACTTTCAGCAGCCAGCGAAAGAGATAAAGCTTAAAGCTTCTACGGTCCTTACCTTGACACACGATTTAGCCCAATTACTAAAAGCTGGTCTGCCTCTTTACGATAGCCTGTTGATGATTGAGGAAAAATACCGCGGAACACATGGCCACCTTGTCATTTTAGATCTTTGCGATCAGGTCAAGCATGGTATGCAGCTTTCGTCAGCCTTGAAACGCTACTCCAAAAGCTTTGATGGCGTCTATACTGCGATGGTTGCAGCAGGTGAGCGGTCTGCGACATTAGCTGAGGTCTTTGCAGAGCTTGCTGTGCTCATTCAAAAGTCTGCTAAGCTCAAAAAACAAATCACAACAGCTCTCATCTACCCCGCCTTCATTGGCTCCTTCTGTCTTATCGTGGTATCAGTTTTACTTTTTTTCCTCGTTCCATCTATGGCTCAGCTTTTTGAAGGACATCGTTTGCATCCCATGACAGCTGCTGTACTTGGGCTCAGCAATTGGCTTCAAAATTGGGCTGCTTTGTTTGCGGCAGTAGTTGTCTCTATTGTATGCGGTATTGTTTTTCTATGGAAAAAACCTGGATTTATCCAGTGGCGCGCTCAAGTGGGATTGCATATGCCAATTGTCAAAGATTTTATCACGCAAGCTGTCATGGTCCGTTTTTGTCGAACTTTAGGAAGACTTATGGAAAGTGGCGTTCCGCTGCTAGAAGGGCTAAATCTTGCGAAAAGTGTTGTGCAGCATCCAGTATTTGAGCAAGCCATCACCGAGAGCGCAGAGAAAGTGGTGGAGGGAAGAGGATTATCTGAAGAGTTAGAAAAACAGCGCTACTTTCCCAAGCAAGTCACACGCATGCTTGCTATTGCTGAAGAGAGTGGATCGAGCGCTGAGATGCTCGGTCATATTGCTGAATGCTACTCAAACGATCTAGAAAAAAATTTAACGCGCCTAACAGCTTATTTACAACCAGTAATTTTGCTTGTGCTTGGCTTAATTGTTGGTGTAATATTGCTAGCAGTGCTGCTACCGCTGACAGATGTCAGCTCATTTTTGGAGTAATAAATGATGAAAAAGAAAAAACGAACCAAGCGTCCCATGACGCTTTTAGAAATCATGGTGGTTATTTTTATTATTGGCATCATTGGTAGTGTTATTGGCTACAACATGCGTGGCAGCATGGCAAAGGGTAAACGCTTTAAAACCGAGCGGGCTGCTGAAAAGCTGCAAGAGATTCTCATGCTTGAATGCGATTTAAAAAATGTTGATCCTTCTTCCATCACATGGAATTCTAATAAAATCAAAGAAGTGCTTGAAGACTCAGGTATGGTCAAAGATCTCGACGGTCTTATGAAAGATGGATGGGGAGAGTCGTTCGAAGTTAGCTACATTCAATCAGAGGAAGCATTTGAAGTTAAATCAAGCCATTATCCTGAGCAAACGAAAAAAAAATAAGCGCTCCTTTACACTCATTGAAGTTTTTATTTGTTTAGCTTTAATTGCGCTTTGCGGGTCCGTTTTTTCAATTCAAGGCAAGAAATTATGGCAACGCTATCATTGCTCGCAAGACACAGATAGACTCATCGATGAACTTGTTTTAACCCGCCACCTGAGTCAAACGTTGCGCGCCGACATAGAGCTTCATATCATACCGCAGCGTAGTGGAATTACAATTGAGCGTTTATCAGATGAGCCCTATATCACAAAAAAATCAGCGTCGCTGCTAAAGCCAATTCATCTAAAGCACATTAAAATTTCAGAGTCTGTAATTGTGTATTTTTACAAAGAAAGATGGGAATCTAAAACAGAAAAAATTCAACTCAAAGGATCCGATCCGGTTTGGATTTTATTAAGCCAATCAGAGTTTGCAACAAAAAAATATGCAAATTAATTAATTATGTTATATATAGATTAATATAAGTAACTCTAGGAGGGAACTAATGGTTGCTGCATTTATGATTGCCAAAATCTTTGGACCGCTACTGTTGATAGTAGGCGTTTGGAATCTATTTTATCGTCAAAAATGTTTGGAAACAGGAAAAGCTTTAGCGACACATCCTGCATGTTTATGTCTATTCGCTATTATTAATTTGATTGTCGGTTTGACAATCGTGACATTTTTCAACCACTGGGTTTGGGACTTGACTCTTCTTGTCACACTACTCGGTTGGTTTATGATTGTACGCGGTGTTTTTGCTCTTTACTGGCCAGATGCGCTAATCAATGCACAGTTAGGCTCTGCAGGCGCACTAACATTTTGGGCAATTGTTTGGATTGTGTGGGGCTTTTTCCTCACGTGGCTCGGCTACTTTTGCGAGATGGGCCGTCATATGACAAAGTTTTAGGCTTAAGGAAACTCTATTTTTCCTTTTTGCGGGGCTTTTACACGGCCCCGTTATTTTTTTGCACCAAATATCTCTTTATCGCCCTTTAAATTTTAAAAGAAAAATCAAAGTCTATTTTTGATAAATGATTTTAAGGAAACCACCCGTGGGTATATTCTAACGCCAAAACTTAAATGCTTGCCCCTATCTTTTCCATTATGCTTCATCAATCTTGACTTCGGTTAGCAGATGCATTAAACAAGACATTTTTTTCTTGGTGCGAAAAGCAAGCATGCTATCTAAAAATATTTTCCAATAAGCGTTATTGGCCTCGGACATCCTAATGCTAAGCATAGTATCGACCATTTCACGTTTTAATGAGTGTGCTGTGGGAGCATTCAAGAATTCAGGGTGGTACTGCAAACCTATTAAAGGGCGAGCAGCACCTGAACCGGCTTCAACGGCTTTTATAAATCCATCATATTCTGTGACGGTCTCTAGATGCTCAGGTGCTTTGTTTTTTAGAGAAATAGCTTGATGGTGAAACACTGTGCTTTTTAAAGGTTGCTTTAGCGGATTATATAAAAGTCCTTTGTGAGTTTTATCAGATGGTTGAAAAACTTGTATGCCTCTTTGCCCTTGGACGTGTTGGTCAAGCCTAGCTCCATAATAGATGTTTACCATTTGAAACCCACGACAAATAGCCATTATGGGAATACCTCGGCTAGCAGAGTAGTGAATGAGACCAAGTTCCAGTAATGAGCGTCTATAATCATTACCCCAATTCGTTTCAGTTTTCTCATCTTCCCCATAAAGGCTTGGTGGTAGGTCTTCTCCACCTGGTAGGTAAATGCCATCAACCGTTTTTGCCAATTGATTTGCTTTTTCAATAATTATTTGACTTTGGCTATTTGGTTGGCGGATTTTCTCAAGCAGCCATTGAGGAACAGGTTGTTTGCTGTCTGCTAAAGGATCCTTTAGCGCATTTTCGACTTCTTCTGTAAGTTGCTGGTGATCTACCTTCTGTGCTTGCATAGCAATTCGGATTGGAATTGCTTTTGCCTTTGTCCCAAGATGGAAAAAGGCCTTAGGCGTTGTGATTCCTCGGCTTTCTAAATCTACTAGAAATGCAACAATCGGGCGTGTCATTTGACCTATACCTGTACTATCAATGAATTGAAACTGGTTATGCGCTCCAAAAAATACCGTATCTGTTAAAAAGCAACTTTTGAATCGGCTTAACTTAGCAGTTGCTTGCAAAAAATGAGTTCCTGGTAGTTTGCATTCACTAAAATCTGAGTTGTTAAAATTTGCATCTTCAAAACTACTGCAAACCAAAGAAGAATAACTAAATTTCACATTTTTAAGAGAAGCATTTGTAAACATTGTTTCGCGCATTCTGCAATGCTTAAATGCACAGTCTATTAGAAGAGAATTAGAGAAGGAGACGTTATACGCTTTACAGGACTCAAACTTAGTGTTCTTTATATTATGGTTACTAAAGGAAACCTCATTGAAAGTACATGAGCGGAAATTAATTCCATCCAAAAAAACAGATTTAAAAGAATGTTTCTTGAAACTTAAATTTGAAATTGTAGATGAATAACCGTTTTTCACAAGAATCTGTTTCAAGTTTAAAATAGTATTTTTATTAGAACGTTTTTCATTCTTAATGAGTTTATTTAATGCATCGCGGGTTAATATCTTAGGATTTTTATCAGATTTTGAAAGAACTGTTAAAGCAATATTTTCTGATTTTTGAGCTATAATACCAAGGTTTATTAGAAAAGATTTAATAGTTTTTTTGAGATTCTTTAAAAGAATATAAATTCTATGTGTTTTATAAGATGATCTTGTCCATTTAATATGAGGTTTTGAATTGGAGAAAATAGTTTGGATTGATTCGGATAAACCATTCTGATTCAATGTTTCTTCTGGGGAGATTTGCAACGCACTTCTTGTGCCCTCAGCTGTCAATTTATTGTTTATTTTACTCATATAATAACCTGTTTATTAAATACAATCGTTATTGTAAAATAATAATTATTTTTTGTCAATATATATTTAATATTATATTCTATAATTACTTTATATTTAGACGGTTATGGTGCGTCTATAAAAAATGAAAAATTGTAACTAGCTAATAAACAGTGCTCTATAATGATTTTGGCTGTAATTTTAATTAGAGAAGAGCCGAAAACTCCCAGCCGCCCAAAGCCGATTTTTTTTTGGATGATCGATACGACTCTTCTTAAAAACATGCCATAATTGCGCTAACAAAGG
>JAUILX010000125.1 GCA_030433395.1 Chlamydiia bacterium | reverse complement strand
GCTGCAGCGCTTCGACCAGTTGCCGTTAACCAAGAGCCGGCAATGATGCCAAGATTCTTGCTAAAGTTATATTCAAGTGCTGGAGCAAAACTGAGTTGATAGCTGGATTGTCGCTTGCTAGACTGGACTGTGCGCCCTGAAAAGCGACCGTGATCACGCCAAAGATTAGCGATGTCGCAGGCTATGGCAAAGTGACGCGTGAGATTGAACTCAAAAGAGTTAATAAGCTGAAAAATATTTCCAGGGTATACTTTACCACGTGTTGTGGGATCACCGCCATAGACATTACGTCCTTTCAGGGTCACAGGAGAGGGAATTGTGTAGCTTAGGCTCCAATAGAGGTTAAACGTATGCAAGTCATCAATTTTAAAACGTTTGAGAAAGTTTAGCGATGTTCCTGTTTGATAAGAGCCGCCACCTGAAGCTGCTGTGCCATAGGAGGAGAGTTTATCATATTGACCTGAGGGAAAAGTTTCTTGTATTGTCCATCGAAGAGCAGGAATATAGCGACTTTCCTTCAAGGCTTGGTAACCGATAAACAGAGTGAAATCGCCAAAGCGTGTCGAGGTTTCCCCACTTCGGCTATTGATATACATCTGAGGCAAAATTTCCAAGTCAAAGCTTTTAGCAATGCCGTGAATAATGCAGGCTTGAATGTTGGTAGATCGTAGAGTGACATTATCGATTTTATTCCAGTTTTGATTGTAGATGCCATCATTCCAAAACTGGAAAACGTAAGGCTGCCATTGGGTCTGACCTTTGGGAATCACCTCAGCGTTAGGAACAAGCAGCGGTCCTGTAAACCACTGTTGATCCCCAAAGACTGAAGTGCAAGCAAAGAGCAATAGAAAAAACTTATTCATGCGCCGCCATGATGCGATCGAGATCTTCCCGATAAAGCATTTCTTTTTCTAAAAGCTCTTCGACGATTTGCTCAACAACATCGCGGTGATCCTCAAGAACTGCACAAGCCTGGGCATAAGCCTCGTCAAGAAGACGCTGCACTTCAACATCCACAAGGCGTTTGGTCTCTGGTGAGGCATTTTTATGATCGACCAAAAAGCCCAATGCATCGCTCATGCCCCATTTACAGACCATGCTACGCGCGAGTTTGTTTGCACTTTTAAGATCGCTTGAAACGCCGGACGTCGTGTCATTAATGAACATCTTCTCAGCTGCATACCCTCCAAGTTTTCGCGTTAAATCTCCTTTCAGCTTAGATTTGAAGTCTGAGACATGCTCACCTTCGGGAACAGACCAAGTTATCCCAAGAGCAGAGCCGCGAGGTGTAATAGTAACTTTATCAACGACCTGAGTGCATTGAAGATAAAGTCCAACCACAGTGTGGCCTGCCTCATGGTAAGCAGTATTACGTTTTTCTTCATCAGTAATGATCAAGCTTTTATTTTCACGTCCAAGAAGGACGCGGTCACGAGCATCTTGGAAATCGGTAAGTGTAACGCTTGTGCGCTGCTCGCGTGAAGCAGAAAGGGCTGCCTCATTGACCATTGACTCAAGCTGAGCTCCGCTCATTCCAATACAGATACGCGCAAGGTATTCCATGTCAATCTCAGCATTTAAAGAGCGCTTTTTGGTATGGATTTCTAAGATCTCTTGGCGCTCTTTTAGGCTTGGATAATTAATGGCAATCTTTCTGTCGAAGCGACCCGGGCGCACAAGTGCTGGATCAAGGGATTCAGCAAAGTTCGTAGCGCCTATCACCACAACGCCATCTGCGGTGTTAAACCCATCCATTTCGCTTAAGAGCTGATTAACACCATGAGCATACATCATGGATAAACTTGAATTTTCATTACTTCTTTTTCCTCCAATAGCATCAATTTCATCGATAAATAAAATAGCAGGCGCATTATTGCGCGCTTGTTCAAAAGCTTGTTTAATAAGCACGATGTTTTGATTAACATAGTACCCTTGCAGCTCAGATCCTGAGCAGTAAAAAAAGCTACAGTTTGATTCTCCAGCAACAGCTTTTGCAAGAAGTGTTTTTCCACAACCTGGTGGCCCTTGAAGAAGAACCCCTTTTGGAGGCCGAACACCTAGCTGCGCATAGATTTTTGGATTTTTTAGAAATGCTATAATCTCTTCCATGTCCTCTTTTGCTTGAATACACCCACCAATGTCTGTAAAATTTATGGCTGCTTTTAGAGGGTCAAAAATAGATAAAGCCCCATCAAAATCTGAGCTGCCTTGCGACTTGAGGTGAAGTAAACGTTTGCAAGCCGATTCGAACATTCTATAGGGGATGTGCGATAAGTTGTCTTGTGCCGCAGAGCATTCGGCTATAGTAAATAAATCTTGAATATCGGTAATAGAAAAACCGCGTGTAAGATTTACAATTTTTTCAACATCACAGTCACAATCAGCTGAGATTTCGTTTATAAAGTGTTGAACAATGAGCAGACGCTGCGCTCGTTTGGGACTAGAAATTTGGATATGAAACCCGGTTCGGCACTTGCTTAGGATTTCACTATGCAGGCCCTTAAGGCTGTTTGCAGTAATGACCAAAAAGAGCTCATCTAACTTTTGTGTTTCTTTTATTTCTCTAGCAAAGCGTGTCATGATAAAATCATAAATACTCTGTTGCTGTACTATCGGGTAATGATCTAAACCATCGATGCAAAGAATGCAAGGAGTTGCTATTGCTGCAAACTTTAAAAGTTTTTCCACGCTTGAAAAGCCTTCGTTTAGGTAGTCCTCCCATAGTTTTGCTCCGTCGGCATAGATAAGGGTTCGTTTCGAATCACGAGCAAGGGCTTCAACAGCTGTTGTTTTTCCAATACCAGAAGGACCCGTTAGCAACAGAGTGTTTGAAGGGGTAAGGTTTAAAGTTCTGTAGGCTTGTTTACTGGTTATACAACTTGCAATAATAGAAAGTTGACTTTTAGTCTCGTCTGACAAGAACAGATCGTTGATGCAATATTTGACCTCGTTCCACTCTTTTAGATCAATAAACTGCGGCAGTAACTCTTCGAAATCAACAATCAACGAAAGTTTTTTAGCAGCCTCTAAGAGGTGTTTTTGGCTTATTTTTGACTCATTATTTTGAGCTACTTGCACAATTTTTTTAAGATCCCCAAAAGTGCAGCCTTCTGTTAATTCACAGATTATTTCGAGATCATCAAATCCATTTAAAAGTTTATTTAAGAATTTTTTTCGCTGCTCTGAAGTAATTGTTGGCATTATAAATTTAGCTAAACCTGAGAATTCTGATGCAGTTTCATCATTAACGATAATAAAGCACTGAACTCCGCAGTACGTTGCCAACTGATTGATTGTATTGCTCAGCTCAGGTTTGTGTGTTTGCTTAATAAAATCATTAGTTACACCTTTAAGTAGCCCAGCAATCATATTTTGCAGCTCATCTTTTGCTCTTAAACCATGGAACATGACGATAGCATCTGGCTTTTCTCGCACCACCTTAATGAAGTTCTTGTGATCAACGGAAAGGTCGACTTCAATAAGCAGTTTATTTTTTTCTTTAGCCAAAGCTCTTACTAGTGTTTTACGGCCAGACCCTTCGGGACCAATGATCATTAATGGATTACGCTCAATATTTTTCACCCTAGATCGTAAGAGCCGTCCTCCAATTAAGCTATTAAAATTATCTTCGTAATGCTCAGCTCCATACACTTTATACCCAGGGTTA
>JAUILX010000124.1 GCA_030433395.1 Chlamydiia bacterium | reverse complement strand
CCTAGAGGTAAAGAGAAAATATGTACTTTGATTCCCATGCTCATTTAACATCTGATAGCGTTTACTCAAGAATTGATCCTATATTAGAGCGTGCTTCTAAGGCAGGAGTGAGTCACATTGCAAATATCTGCACAGACCCTCTGACTTTAGAAAGAGGGATTGAATTAGTGAAAAAAAATCCCTGGGTTTACAATGTTGGAGCAACAACGCCGCACGATGTAGAGAAGGATGGAGCACGAGTTTTCCCAATCTTTGAAAAAGCAGCAAGAGAAGGTCAATTGGTTGCAGTTGGAGAGACCGGTCTTGACTATCACTACAAGCACTCTTCAAAAAAATTGCAGCAAGAATTTTTAGTGCAGTATATAGCTTTGGCCCAAGAGCTAAATCTCCCCCTCGTTATTCATTGCCGCGAAGCTTTTGAAGATCTATTTGCCATTGCAGGCGATGTGAAAGTGCCGCTGATTTTGCACTGTTTTACAGGAACGTTGCAAGAAGCTGAAAAGGTGATCCAAAAAGGTTGGTATCTTTCCTTAAGCGGAATTGTAACATTTAAGCGCAGTGAAGAACTTTGCCAAGTTGCAAAAATCGTTCCACTGAACCAGCTTTTGATCGAAACTGATACGCCCTACCTTGCTCCTGCCCCTTATAGAGGCAAACGAAACGAGCCAGCTTTTGTTGTACACACTGCAATGTGTATTGCAAAGCTCAGGGAAATGGCAGTCAATGATTTAGCAAATTCAACGAGTAAAAACGCTAGTCGAGTTTTTGATATTGCAAATCAATAAGATATTTTTTAAGGTGGGGCAAATGACCTTGGAGGGGACATGCTTACTGCTAGTAAGGCGCCGCCGATGCCGCGTGCTTTTATTTGGAGGCGGCTACATTCGTTATTTGGCTTGTGGCTGGCTGTCTTTTTACTTGAACATCTTCTAACAAACTCTCAAGCCGCACTTTTAATTGGTGATAATGGTCATGGTTTTATTTATTACGTTAATATTTTAAAAAATTTGCCTTATTTGCCCGCCATTGAAATTGGACTGCTTGGTATCCCCATTTTAATGCATGGCGTTTGGGGGATTCAGTATATTCTCAAAGGAAAAGCAAATTCTGGCACCTCAGATGGATCGAAGCCATCGACTAAAAAGTTTGGGCGCTCCCATGCCTATACCTGGCAGCGTTATACTGCCTGGGTGCTGCTTTTTGGTATTATTGCTCATGTGGGTTTCATGCGCTTTTATCTCTATCCAAATGTTGTTAATGAGGGAGCTCAATCTTTTTATTTCGTTCGATTGGGCTTAGATTCTGGGCTTTACACGGTTGCCTCTCGTTTGGATGTTGAGCTCTATGATCAAAAGCAGATCAAGCTTAAGCAAACGCAGCTCGCCGAAAAATCATCTAAAGAGGGCGTCTTCAATGCAGTGGAAGATTTGCAAGAAAAAGATGGATCAGAAAAATATAGCGAATACGAAGATAAATTATTAACGCAGGCGCAAAATTTTCGTTTTCAGCAAGATTACTTAAATGCTTTGAAGAAGCGGCCAATCAATCAAGGTCAAGTGATTGCCGTAGCTAAAAACTTTGGAGCAGCGACACTGCTAACCGTGCGCGATTCGTTTCGCAACCCGATTACATGTGCCTTGTACACCATTTTTGTATTAGCCGCTGTATTTCACGCCTACAATGGGCTATGGACCTTTATGATCACCTGGGGGATTGTACTACGTATGCGCTCACAGAAAAAAGCTGTGAACCTTTGTATTGGGGTTATGTGCGTGATGGCATTTCTTGGATTGGCGGCCATTTGGGGCACCTACTTTGTAAATTTGAGGACATAGATGAAAGAAGTGATTGTTGTAGGCGGTGGACTTGCAGGCTTAGCTGCTGCTATGAAACTCGGCGAACAAGGCGTCAAGGTAAGGCTTGTTTCTGTGACCCATGCCAAGCGTTCTCACTCTGTTTGTGCACAAGGGGGCATTAACGCGGCCATGAACCTAAAGGGAGAAGACGATTCCCCTATCATTCATGCTTATGACACCATTAAAGGGGGAGACTTTTTAGCACATCAGCCTCCTATTTTAGAGATGTGTCTTTGCGCGCCTAAGATCATCATGATGATGGACCGCTTTGGATGCCCATTTAATCGCACAGCTGAAGGCAATTTAGATTTCCGCAGGTTTGGTGGAACACTTTACAATCGGACAGCCTTTTGTGGTGCATCAACCGGTCAGCAACTTCTTTATGCACTAGACGAACAGGTAAGAAGATTAGAGATGAAAGGGTTGGTAGAGAAATTTGAGCATCATGAATTCATGCGCCTGGTTTTAGATGACAATGGCCAAGCCTGCGGTATCGTCATGCAAAATCTATTTAATATGCAGCTTGAGGTTTTGAAAGCTGATGCTGTTGTACTAGGAACCGGTGGTCCCGGGATGGTATTTAAAAAATCAACGAATTCTACCTTTTGCACCGGTGCAGCAAATGGCCGGCTTTACATGCAGGGCGTGAATTACGCTAATGGGGAGTTTATTCAAATCCACCCCACCTCAATTCCAGGAATCGATAAGCTCAGATTGATGTCTGAATCGATCCGTGGAGAGGGCGGACGTGTTTGGGTCTATGGAGACTCTTCAAAATCGATCGAGACACCAGATGGCAAAACAATTCCTTGCGGCAAAACTGGAGAGCCTTGGTATTTCCTTGAAGAGCTTTATCCAGCGCTTGGGAACCTTGTTCCGCGCGACATTGCATCTAGAGAAATATTACGCGTCTGTGAACTTGGACTTGGTATTGATAATCAATCGCAGGTCCACCTCGATGTCACCCAAATGCCTCCGGAAAAACAAAACAAGCTTGATTCAGTTTTAGATATTTACTACAAATTTACTGGTGATAATCCGCGTGAAAAACCCATGAAGATTTTTCCAGGCATGCACTACTCAATGGGGGGTGTTTGGGTCGATTGGCCAGCTGCAGATGATCCTGATCGCTCAAAGCGCTTTAGACAAATGACAAATATTCCAGGATGTTTTGATATTGGTGAGTCAGAATACCAGTACCATGGAGCAAACCGCCTAGGCGCTAACTCCCTTCTCTCATGCATTTATGCAGGTCTTATTTCAGGCGTTGAGATTCCCAAGTTTATTGATTCGAAAGAGATTCATCTCGAAGACATTCCCTCATCAACATTTGAGTCAGCTCTGAACTTGGAAGAAGAATTTAAAAAAGATCTACTTGCACGAAAAGGCAAAGAAAACGTTCATGCTCTGCATGATGAGATGTCAGATCTCATGGTTAAAAACGTCACTGTTAAGCGCAACAATCAAGATTTGCAAAAAACACTTGATCGACTTAAAGCCATCAGAGATCGCTATAAAAATATCTCACTCAGTGACGTAGGCTCAAATCTAAATCAAACCTATATTTTTGCAAACCAATTTCGCTATATGATTGAGCTTGGAATTGTCATGACAAAAGGGGCTCTTTTAAGAGATGAATTTCGTGGCTCGCACTATAAACCCGAATTTCCAGAAAGAGATGACAAAAACTGGCTCAAATCCACCATCGCAACCTATGATCAGCAAAGCGGTGAGCCAGAAATTAATTACGAACCGGTTGACATTCGCCACTTGGAACCGGTATTGAGGGATTATGTGAAGGCTAAAAAAGTAAAGCCGA
>JAUILX010000004.1 GCA_030433395.1 Chlamydiia bacterium | reverse complement strand
CTGCTGTGGCCAAAAAGCCAAAGATGACAACTGTTGTAGTACAGTCTGGCGATGCCTTAGAAAAGATTGCAAGACGCCATGGCGTTACCGTGAAGGAAATTATGGCTGCAAATCACTTAAAATCGGCTCAATTAAAAATTGGTCAAGAGCTTAAAGTACCTGTAGCTGTTGCAAAAGCTGCAAGCACAGGTGAGAAGCTATACACTGTACGCTCAGGCGATAGTCCCTGGACGATTGCGTCAAAAAACAAAATCAAGCTAGAGGAGCTTTTAAAGCTCAATGATCTCGACGAAGCAAGCGCAAAAAAACTCAAACCTGGTGATACGCTCCGGATTGAGTAAAGCGTCGCTTTTCTTGGTTCTAGGTGTTATTTGCCTGTTTGCTGTTGGCCTTTTAATGGTTTTTAATACCACAGCTGCTGAAGCCATAGACAAATCTTTACTTGAGCAGACCCATCACGCTTTTTTAAATCAGATGCTTTACGCATTGATAGGTACAGGGCTAGGGTTCATGGCCTATTTTCTTGGCTATCGGCGAGTGCTTCTCTTATCTCCATTTTTACTAGGTGTTATCACACTATTTTTAGTGTTAGTTTTGATCCCGGGTGTTGGCAGGCAACTTAACGGCGCTCGCCGCTGGATTGAGATTGTTGGATTCTCATTTCAACCTTCTGAATTTGCAAAAATTTTAATTCCGGTATTTGTAATTCATGCTTGTGAGCAAGCAAAAGAGCGATTGCAACTTGCAACGCTTTTAAAAGTTCTGCTGATTGTGGCAGTTCCCCTTATTTTGATTTTGATTGAGCCTGATAATGGCACAGTGGGAATCATTATGATAACGTTAATGGCACTGCTCTACTTAATGCGTGTACGTTGGGTGTACTGGGCTTTGCCTGTTCTAATTTTAGCATCTATTGGAGTTGTAGCAGCAATAAATATGCCCCACGTAAAATCACGCATTGCAGTTTACTTAAATCCAGAGCTAGATCTGCGCGGCAAAGGGCATCAACCCTATCAGGCGAAAATTGCAGCTGGTTCTGGACGGGTTTGGGGGAGAGGTCCTGGAGAGAGTTTGCAAAAACAGGGGTATTTGCCTGAGGCGCGCAGCGACTATATTGCAGCCATTTTTGCAGAAGAATTTGGATTCATCGGAATGCTTGTTTTGATTGGATCGCTGATGGCAATGACGAGCTTGGGATTTAGGATCGCAAAGCGAGCTTGCGATGGGCAGGGTTTTTTCCTAGCGTCAATTCTAACTTTTTTGTTATTCTTCCAAGCGTTTTTGAATCTTGGTGTGGTCTCAGGCTTGTTGCCGAGTAAAGGGACCAACTTACCGTTTTTTAGCCAAGGGGGATCGTCTCTTTTGGCCGGGTGCATAGCCTTATCGCTAATCTTGAGTGTGGAGCGAAAAAACAAATCGTATGTCGCAAAATAGAAGACTTCTTTTAGCAACTGGGGGAACGGGTGGTCACCTTTTTCCTGCCCAAGCAATAGCTGCTGAAATTATGAAAAATATGCCTGAGGCGCAAGTGCTTTTTGCAGGCGCTGGACTAAAGCAGAATCGATATTTTGACCATAAAGAATTTACCTGTGAACATGTTTCAAGCATGACGATTTTTCAACCGAACCTTCTCAACATTGTCCGCTGCCCATTTTTGCTTTTGAAAGGGCTTTGTGAATCTATTAAACTCATGCGTTCGTACAAACCAAAGCTTGTTGTGGGTTTTGGAAGTTTTCATGCAGCGCCTTTAGTCATTGCAGCAAAGATTTGTCGCATTCCTATCGTTTTATTTGAGGCTAATGCTTATGCAGGTCGCGTAAATCGATGGTTTTCACGCTGGGCACGCTGGGTTGGTATTTACTTTCCTGATGCCTCAAAAAAGCTAAAAGCGCGCACCTATCTCATTAAAATGCCTTTTTGGCGAGGCGTGTTTGAGCGTAGCGAAGAGATGACACGCGAGCAATCGCTTTCTTATTTAGGCTTAAAAGAGAGCAAAAAGACATTGCTTATTTTTGGTGGTTCGCAAGGTGCAGCGAGCATTAATCAATGGGTAGCAGAGGCAATCACAGATCTTTCCATTGATCGATCTGAGTTGCAAGTGGTGCATATTACTGGTAAAGCCGATGTGACCACGCATTTACGCAATGTCTATGCTCGCTTAAACATCGATTCGGTTGTCAAAGACTTTGAAAAAAACATGCACTTAGTCTGGCCAGGGATTGATTTAGCAGTTTGCCGAGCTGGGGCAGGATCGATTGCTGAGCAAATCAACTATGAAGTACCAAGTATTCTAATTCCATATCCCCATGCAGCTAACAACCACCAACTGCGCAATGGTGAGTTCATGGCAGATACCGTTAAAGGAGCTAGGCTATTAACAGAGCATGATTCTGATGCGATGAAACTAAAAGACATTTTGCAGTCATTGCTTGTTTCAAATAGCAACCATCTCGATTTAATGAAAAAGTCGATTGAAACGTACAAAAAGATTTCTACACGCTCTTCACTTTCAACCCTGATTATGCAAGAATTGGAAGGATGATCAAAAAAGCGCATTTTATTGGAATTGGCGGCATTGGAATGAGCGCTCTTGCACGCGTTTTAAAGCAGATGGGTGTGAGCGTTAGTGGTAGTGATGTAAAGCAAACTGCACTTACGGCGAAACTTGAGCAGGAAGGGATTAATCTTGTCGATAAGGGCATTCCAAAAAATAGCGTTGTTATTTACAGCAGCGCTATCGATTCTCAACACCCCGATTTAATTGACGCTCAAGCTCAAGGATGCACCATATTACATCGAGCAGAGCTTTTACAAAAATTGCTTGATCAAAAACAACTATACGCAGTTGCAGGAACACACGGCAAGACAACAACAAGCGCCATGCTTAGCTGGGTGCTTGCAAGTGCTAATCAAAACCCCTCATTTGCAATCGGCGGACTGATAAATGCTTTAGGTGGTAATGGTAGCTATCAATCAGGTTCAGCATTTGTTGCTGAAGCAGATGAGAGCGATGGATCATTTCTTAGGCTGCATCCTTACGCTCTTATTTTGACAAGCGGCGATTTAGACCATTTAGACTTTTGGAAAACGCATGCCGCTCTTTGCACAGCGTACGCAGAATTTGCCAGTCGTTCTAAATCCCTTATTTGGTGCCGCGATGATCGCCATTTATATAACATGAACCTTCATGGGAAAAGCTACGGCTTTCATCTTGCAAGTGATTATCGTTTGGCAAGACTGCACCAATGCTCAGGTCTAATAACATTTGACCTTAATGAGCACAAAGCCATAACTGTAAAAGCCATTGGCAGACATAATGCGCTCAATGCTGCCGCAGTATTTGCCATGTGTTTAGAATTAGGTGTCAATGAAGAGCAAGTGCGTGAAGGGTTGAAAACATTTCCTGGTGTGCAAAGAAGGCAAACTGTAGTTGGTACAAACTCAGACGTATTAATCATAGACGACTACGCGCATCACCCCATTGAAATTGCAGCAACACTCGATGCTCTTAGACGAGCCTATCCCGATCGCAGACTGGTTACCCTTTTTCAGCCTCATCGCTATAGCCGTCTAAAAGACCACTTTACAGAATTCAGCCTAGCTTTTTCCAAATCACATCTCACGCTCATCACAGATGTCTACAGCGCTGGAGAAAAACCCATTAAAGGTGTTGATGGAGCAAGCCTTGCAAAAGCTGCAAATGCCATACATATTAATCCAGAGCATGCTCATCAGCTTTTGCAACCAGGTGACCTTGTTGTGACAATGGGCGCTGGTGATATCACACAGTGGGGAGAAAAATTATTAAACTCAAAAATTAAAAAGCTCAATGTGGCTTTGCTCTACGGAGGACCATCGCCTGAGCATGACATCTCTGTTGTGTCGGCAAAAGCAATTGCAAAACATCTCAATCCTACTTTATACAATGTAAAACAGCTTTACATGAGCCCTCAAAGCACTTGGAATCATCCAGATGGAAAGATTTGCAACGTTATTGAGGAGCTTAAAAAATGCGATGTAGCCTTTCCAATCTTTCATGGACCCTGCGGTGAAGATGGCATGATCCAAGGCTTTTTGCAGACACTAAATATCCCCTATGTTGGTTGTGGCTACCGCTCTAGCAGCTTTTGTATGGACAAGATCGTTACCAAGCAAATTGCATCCCATGCCCCAGTTCACATTGGGCCCTTTACGTGGGCACATTGCCATGAAGACCGAGAAGAAATCATTGAGCGTATCCATAATAAATGCACATTTCCCCTTTGGATTAAAGGAGCGCATCTAGGCTCAAGCCTAGGAGCGTTCAAAGTGCAGCAAGACAGCGATCTTGGTGCATACCTAGAAAAAGCCTTTAGCTTTGATGGCCGTGTCATTATTGAAAATCACACGCCCGGTAGAGAAATTGAAATTGCAGTGCTTGGCAATCACGACTTATTTATATCAGAGCCAGGTGAGGTATTAACAAATGGCGCTTTTTATGATTTTGATCACAAATATGGCCATGATGCAATGGAATCCACAACATCGCCCAACTTACCAGCTAGCATTTGTAGAGAAGTAAAAGAAGCAGCGCGCATCATTTATCAATATCTCGATTGTAGTGGATGGGCACGATTAGATTTTCTTTATGGTGAAGATGGAATTCTATATTTTTCAGAAATCAACCCCATTCCTGGTTGCACGCCCATTAGTCTATATCCTCGCCTTTGTCAGGAGCAAGGTATTTCATATTCTGAATTATTATCGAAGCTCATTCGATTGGGGTTGAGCCGCCATGCAACTATCTAAAGCCCTTTCTATCATTATCGGTTCAACCGTAGTCACTTCCGGCTCTGCATTCACACTCACACGCCTTTATAAAAGCAAACTTAATCGACGCTTGGCTAATCAAGACTATGAAATTTCGCTCATTGTTCAGACCGGACCGCAAAAATGCGCCCTGCCAACCCAATATCTTGCAGAATTATTAGATCTTTCTATCGATCAGCCGCAAAATCTTTATGCATTTTCCATATCCGATGCAACACAAAAGCTACTTGCTTCGCCGCTCATCGAGTCAGCTGTCATCAAACCCATTAAGCCAAGCGCGCTCTACATTGATTATAAAGTACGCATTCCCATTGCAAAAATTGGCAATAAAACCAACACAGGCATTGATCACACCGGTCATCAATTCCCTATAGAGCCCTATCTTTCGCCAAAGATTTTGCCAGAGCTTTTCTTATCTAGCACCCAATCGATTCCTGCCGCCTTATCAATCTTTGAGCAGATTAGCCAAACCTTTTCCAGCGAACCATTCATTTTAGAGCGTCTTGACCTATCTGAGGTGGATGCAGCCAGTGCTGGACGCAGGCAAATCATTGTCATTATCCAAGATGATAGCAACCATCGCATCTTGCGCCTCTCATCCGAGCGCTATATTCAAGACATTAGCAACTATTTCAGCTTGCGCAAGACCCTTTCAGCAAACGAGAGCATCATCGATATGCGCCTGTCTGATACCGCATTTATTTCTAACTAAAAAGATCGTCAATTGTGATTTGTTGATCAAAGGCCTCAAGGTAAGAGCTGTTGACATGGGCTCCATAAGCAGAAATAAGTGTATTAATTAGTGTTTTTTTAGTTTTAGTTAGTTCTTTAAATCGCTCCCTTCGATGCACGATCTTTTGAGCATCTTGGCTATTAAATGAAACTACGCTGTTGTGATACTTAATTTCGCATAGATTTGTAGTATTGTCTTTTCGATCAATGATTAAGTCAATTTGACAAGATTTGTCAGATGCGCGCCAATATACTGCATCAATTGCTACGAGCTGGATTCCCAAAGCGCTGACAATCTGCTTTAGGTGGTTTTTGCAAACAGATTCAAAGGCAAAACCAGACCAAGCAAGATGTCTAGATGATCCTAGCATTTCAAGCCAGTAATCAGATTTTATTTGAGGGCGAAAATCTTTAATCCATGTGTGATAAAATAAGCAGTATGCATCGCAAAGATAAAACCGCATCTCCTTTTTCTTTTTATCAAAAGATGGAATGCTATCGATAAAACCAGCTTCTTTAAGCTCTTCTAAAAGCTTTGTAAATGATCCTCCCGATGGAAGACCTGTTTTTTGTAAAAGCTCCGTATGAGTCAGCCCTCCTTTTTGTTTTGATAGCTCTCCAACTACAGCCAAGTGATGCTGATAGTTATGAAAAAGTGATGCAAAAAGACTTTTGTATTCGGACAAAAGGGGACTGTTTTTATTAAAACAAAGAGACTGTACGATTTGCGTGGATGATTGGCCTCGCTCAGCATATGTTAAGTATTGAGCAACACCCCCTGTAATCATATACAAGTCGACGACTTGTTTTCTTGACAGGTTAATATTAAAACCCTTTAGAAAAGATTCAGTTTCAGCCAATGTGAATGGGTCAATGCGCATTTTTTCAGTGATACGGTTATGTAACCCACCTTTATTATTGACTATTTTTTCTATCATCCATGAGGCTGCAGATCCGCATACAATCAATGTAGTGCAAGGACGCTTTGCCAAAAAGTCATTCCAAAAATGCTCCAAAACTTTTAAGAAGCCTGAGCGCTTTGTAGCAATCCAAGGTAGCTCATCAAAAAATATAGTCACGTGCAAATCGTGAGGCATTGATCGAATAGCTGATTGAAGAGCGAGTAGTGCATCAAGCCAAGATTTAAACGGTTTTAGGTTGGGCAATTCAAAGCGCGTTGTAAGAGTGTAGTGAAAGAGCTTTAAGTGCTCTTGCAAGCTAGCGTCTTTCATTCCAGTAAAATGAAAATACAGCCCCTTAGAGCGGAAGAAGCGATCGATTAGATAAGTCTTTCCAACGCGGCGCCTTCCCCAGAGCGCTAAGAACTCTGCTTTTTTGGAACTAGCAATGCGATTAAGGGTTTGAATTTCTCGGCTACGGCCAAAAATTTGTTCCATGTGGAATCTCCAATTATTCCTAATTTTATCTTATATCTGGCTAAATCGCAAGAAAAAAGGTAGATTTAGCCAAATATAAACGATTGTTTAACATATTTATATTCAATGAGATATAAAATAGAGATCTAGGCATGAGTAATTAAAAATAAGGTAATATTTGTAATAGCCTAATAAACAGCTGGTTGAGAAAAAGCTATAGCTGGCTAAATCTACATAAAAACGGTAGATTTAGCCAGCTATAGACATCACCCTTTCAATCCGCCTGGGGGAGTAAAGAGCTGAACCATCTCTTGTTCTAACGAGGTTAGCTCGACTAAGCCCCATGTTTTTTGATGTAAAATAGACTCGAGGTTCTTTGAAATAGTTTGGGCAAACTCGCGGCTCATTTCAGGCGAGAGGCGCACTATGATGTAATCTGTGAACACCTTGAGCTTTTGCGACAGCTCATCAGAGCGATCAGTATGGTCGTGAAACGCATTGCGCAAACGGACAAGCTGGGCAACCACATGGGATTTAGGATTACGCTCTAATTGAATGAGCATCAGCTCGGTTGCAGGAAGAATATCTTCCCAATGCTCCTTGCCGTTTTCTAACCCTTCAGTTAAATTTCCAAGCAGCCCCATCGCATGTGTTTCTTCAAGCCCTGTCATAAACTTTCCCGAAAGGGCAATGCTACAGATTTGCATGATGCATTCAAGGTTGCGTAAAATATTGCGGTGCTCTTCAGGTCTGCGCTCCTGAGCGATCACCCAACTCATAAAATGCTCAGTCACAGTAAAAAGGCGCTCACCGATAACCTCATCCGGATTGCGTTTGCCAGAAGTCCCCAGTAGGGGATGGTCTGGGGAAGAAGGAGGTGCATAATCGGGGAAATTGCGTCCAATATTTAAATCAGCCATACTTAACTCTTTACCATATATAGTGATTTTTCCTTGCGTGATTCAAATTATTTGCATACGATGAGGGCAGGAGGTAGTTTATGAGTCATGGGGTTAAGTTTGAATTAGAGGAAAAGGATCATGTATCTCTTTTCCGATTAGAAGGTCGCCTCGATGCTACATCATCACCTCAGGTTGAGATTGCGCTTCAAGAAAAAATTGATTCGGGACAAAAAAATATTCTACTTGATTTTGGCCGCATTGATTACTTAAGTAGTGCCGGCATGCGTCTGCTTCTTTCTATGACTCGCAGGCTCAAAGGCGATGGCGGCCAGCTTGCAATTTGCTCGCTGAATGATGATGTGATGGAAATCATCAAAGTCGCAGGCTTTGAGCGCATTCTTAACATCTTCCCTACAGAAATGGGCGCTCTCGACAGTTTTTGATTGCATAGAATCCTTGAGTTAGATAAATTGGTGCACAGAATTATCTAAATTTTAAGGAGATCCTTTATGGTGAAAGTAAGAACCGATTCCAGCGCTCAAAGCTTTTATGAAAAGCCTTATGTCAAAAAAACTTTAATTACTGGCGTTGCTCTAGTTTCTATAGCTGCCGTTGGTTGTGCAGCTTATTACAACCGCGGGCGCTTGCCTGCCAATCCACTTGCCAATCGCATGGGTTGGATCAATTGGGATAATGCAAAAGCAGCTCTTATTACAGCGGGTAAAACAACTGCCATTGCAATTGGTGGTATTGGCAGTCCTATTGCAAGTGTATACTTACTAGAGTACATTGAGAAAAAAACAGGCATAGACATGAATGTTCCTAAATGGGCTTCATCAATAGTGGGTAGCACAGTTGCAGGATCAATGTTAATCGGCTACCCGTTGGGCGCTATGAAAACCGCAAGTTTTGTCAGCGCTGCTATAGTGGGAGGTGGAATTGGTTTTCTTGTAGGAGCTGCTTTTGCTGATGAAGATGAAGATTCAGTTTTTCCCATAATAGCAGGAGCGGTTGCAGGTGCTGGCGCAGGCCTAAGTTTAGCTGGCACAGCACAGCATGTAGGTCGTATTCCTGCAGCTACTAAGTTGATAGCAGCAGCTACTCCAGTGGTAAAATCGATGTCTTCACGAACTGTTGAGCTTGTAAAGAATCATCCGTCAAAAATCTGTAAAGTTGCTTTTCTTGCATTTCTTTGCTTTAAGGTGTTGCCAAAGTTTATTCGCCCTGCATTTCGCTTCCTCAGAGAAGATGTTCTTAAAGCTAAAGAGTGGGACAACTATGAATACGAAAGTTACATGCATGTGGAGAAAACTCGCATGCTAGGATTGGCGCTATTCGGTTTAGGTTGCTTTGGCCTTTTCAGCAAGTCACTGCCAGTCGATGCGGACTTTTTAAGCAAGGCTGTAGCTGTTGGTCTTGGAGCCACTATTCCAATACTTGCCTGCAACCTGACGCGCTCCTCAGGTGCCAATCTAGCTTCTGAAAAACCTGCAAATGAGGTCAAAAACCTAAAAGCACGTTTAGATGTAATGTGTGATAGCCATCGTAATTTAGATGATAAGTTTTCCGCTCAAGGAAGTGAAATTGATAGAGGCTTAGATGTCAGAGAAGAAATGATACGAAAAGACCTTGGTGATAAGCTAGAGGAGATAGTAGAAGGACTTGATGAGTCGTTTAAGGGTTTTGAAGAGAGATTGGAAAACCTGGAGAATGCCAGTAAAGCCGAGGAAATGTCAAATACCCAGCTTGAAGAGGAATCGGGTTCGGGTAGAATCAGCCCAGCTCCATTAGTTCGCTCAAGTTATGATTCAGATGACTAAAGTGTGATTATTGTTGATGCTCGCGAAAGATAGAGCCGTGCTGGTGAAAAATCGGCACGGCTTTTTTTGTGCTTTGTGCTATAATGGCGCATATGAGTCAAGCAGGGGCTGAGCTGCAGCCTGAGAAGAAACGTGTTGATGATCAGAGTCCTTACAAGGGCCGTGTGCTGGTGATTTCCGGACCGACAGGTGTGGGGAAAACAAAGCTTTCGTTGATGATTGCCAAGGCTGTGGGAGGTGAGGTGATCTCGTCTGACTCTATGCAGGTTTATCGCGGGATGGATATTGGCACGGCCAAGGTCACAAACGAAGAGGCTAACGGGATTCCGCATCACCTCATTGACATGTGCGAGCTTGATGAGCCGCATAATGTTGTCGACTTTTTTCATGAAGCTACAAGCGCTATTAGACAGATTTTAGCAAGGGGACGTGTGCCTATTGTTGTTGGTGGTACTGGCTTTTATGTGCATGCTCTTTTGTATGGGCCGCCGCAAGGGCCGCCGTCTGTCCCATCCATTCGTGAAAAGCTTGAAGCGGATATGCTTAAATACGGTACTGAGCGACTTTATGAGACGCTGAAGGAAAGGGACCCAGAGTATGCCGCAACTTTAACTCATAATGATCGCCAGAAAATCATTCGCGCTTTGGAAATTATTGCCATTACTGGCAAGCGTGTCAGCGACTTTAAACCATCAGAGCCAAAAGAGCCACTTGGTGAGTTTCAGTTCCATTGCTATTTTGTGCATCTTCCTAAAGAATATCTCTATGATAAGATCGATATGCGCTGTGAGAAGATGGTGGAAATGGGTTTTATCGATGAGGTGAAGCGGTTGAAGGAGCTAGGGCTGGAAAAGAATCACAGCGCCTCGCAATCTATTGGATACCGCCAGTGTTTGGACTATTTAGGGACGGAGCAGACAGATCAGGACTTTGAGCATTTCATGATGGCTTTTAAACGGGCCTCAAGGCGGTATGCTAAGCGCCAGTTCACTTGGTTTAAAAGGGAGGCCCTTTTTCATTGGCTCGATTTGTCTAGAATGAGCCTAGAGCATGCCTCGGAGCTGATTTTACGCCATTTTCGCAGGTGAATGATTTTTTTGATGAAAGAAAAGTCTGATTGTGATAGACTGGTAGGTCATAGTAGATAAAAGAGTTAGGTGTATGAGCGACGAAAAAAGTATCCCGGAAGTGATCAAAAATCAAAAATTAGACGAGATTTTGTCTGAAGCAAAAGAGCCAGAGGATAAGATTAAGGTGGCTCTAGACTTTATGCGCTCTGCGCTTTCACAAGAAGGTAGCCCTCGCTTGCGCGACTTTTGGGAAGCAAAAGCTGTTTGTCTACCCCTTTTCAAGCAACGCCTAAGCCCGGCGGCTCGTTCTTATTTCTGGGAAGAATTCGTCTCTTTAAGTGATGAAGCACGACGATTAAAAGACGTTCTTGATGAGCAGTCAGCTTTTGCTGCAGATGCAATTGACAAAGCCATCGATGCAATCGATAAAGACTTTCAGCAATATGAAACTTTTGTAGCTGGCTATCAACCCTGTTCTTTCCCAAAGGGTGTTGAATCTCTTTTATCAAGTACCGATTTTTACAATAAGGCTTATGCAAAAATTGGTGTGCTTACAAGCTTTTCAACTAGGATTAATGGCCTTAAACAAGAGGTTTCAAAGACGAGCATGCGTGTGCGCCAAAAAGGACGTATCTTTCAAAAGCTACAGGAGTTGCGCACACAGATTTTACCAATACGCAATGATCTGGTTAGCGAAGTGAGCAAAGCATTTTTAAATGATGTTTCAACATTTGTCTCGTTGCATGAACACACCCCTGCGAAGCCATTTTATATTCTGCGCGATGAAATCAAAGCTTTGCAAGAGCTTTCAAAAGTACTTTCAATTTCAACAGAGGCTTTTGGCAAAGTGCGCGAGCTTTTAAGTGGACTTTGGGATCAAATCCGCAAGCTGGATAAGGAGCGCAAAAAGGCTCAAGGTGATAAGCGTGAGGCGCAAGATAAAAATCACAATGAAGCAGCGCTAAAAATTGATGCCCTTGAAAAGCGCATTGAAGATGAAAAGCTCAATAGCAATCAGGCAAAATCACTTTTTAATGAAATGCATAGCTATTTGCGTGGTCTTGACTTGCATCGCGATCATGTAAGGGTACTTAAAACCAAGCTCTCAGATATACAAGATGCATTAGAGGCCCCGCGCCAGAGCGTAAGCGCTGAAAAAGCCGATGCGATGGAAGCTAAGTCTGTGGAGCTGGCTAAAGAGTATGCAGCGCAGCAAGCTGTCGTGGACCAGGCTTTAACTGATCTAGCTGATAGTGATTTGTCCTCAATAGAGGCTAAAATACAGACGTTGCAAGAAGAGGTCAAATCGATAGAGTTGCTAGACCCAATTCTTGATTTACGCATTGAGACCAAACAATCCATGCTTCTTGAGCAAGACGAAGTACTTGTAAGTGATGTTGAGAATTTGCTTCAAATGAGAAAAGAGCAGCGTGAGCGCCTGCGCGCTCGAATTGTTGCTCTACGGAAAAGCTTAGGAACTTCCAATCTTGATTTTGAAAAATCAATGCAGCTTGGCGATGAGCTTGAGCAGGTCAAAGAGACTCTTGAGTCGGTGGAAGGTGCCATAAATGCATTAAACGAACTCATTACAGATGCTTGAGATTTTTGATTTAGATCATACCTTGCTTAAATGTAACTCTGGAATAGCGTTCTTTCGCTATTTGATGCGGAAAGGTATTTTTCCAAAGCGGATGTGGATGCCAGCTATTCGTCTTTATTTCGCACGCATGTTCAACCGTATATCAGTCGATGAGCTGCACGTAAGATCTTTTGAGCTCTTTTTGCTTGGTCGGTATAAGGCAGAGGTTAGTGCCCATGTTGATACGTTTCTCGATGGATTTTTGGAGCGTTCACTATGTTTTGAGGTTTCCAGTTTTTCTCAGCGCGCCATGCATCTAGGTCATACTGTGGCTATTTTTTCAGCATCACCAGACTACATCGTAAAACCTATTGCTGAGCGCCTTGGAATTGATCGTATCGTTGCCACCAGGTATGGCACAGACCAAGAGGGGCGTTTTTCTCATATCGAAGAGGTTGTTACGGGGCGCAAAAAAGCTTTTTATGCTCGTGAGCTTATTGAAGAGCTTAATATTACCAAGTCACAAGTGCGCGCCTATAGCGATAGCATTGAGGATTTGCCCCTGCTTAGAGCTGTTGGCGGCCCTATGGCTATTCGCCCTGATAAGCACCTGAACCTTTTAGCCCGTAGACGCAAGCTGCCCATTCTGGAATAATTTGCCTATTTACTCTGATGTAAATAAATATTATATTTATAGATATGAAGGAATACCGGCAGATTGGCCTTTTTGGAGGCTCATTTGATCCTGTCCACAATGGTCATCTTAACCTAGCTCTTCAGCTAAAAGATTTAAGTAACTTAGATTTAGTGGTTTTTATACCAGCAGCAATCTCTCCTTTTAAAATCAATCATCCACCAGAAGTTATCGGGCAAATGCGCATAGAAATGTGCAAGCTTGCTCTTGAGGATATAGACGGCTGTGAGGTCAGCGATATCGAGATTAGACGTGGTGGTCCATCCTTTATGATTGAGACTGTTAAAGAGCTTGCTAAGCTCTATCCTGGTGCCGTTTTAAGGCTGATGCTAGCTGATGATGCTCTGCATCGGCTGCATGAATGGAAAGATGCTGAAATGCTTGTTAGGCTTGCGCCTCCATTGGTTGGTTCTCGCAAACCAGAGCGCCCTATAAATTTGGCGGATCATTTTTCCCCAGAGGTCGTAGATATCATTGAGAAGGGGAGGATTGATACTAAGCCTTCTCCTATCAGTAGCACAACTGTACGTAATAATCTGGCTCAAGGTAGGTTAGACCTTATCGAATGGGTTCCGGAAAAAGTCATAAATTACATAAAAAATCATTGTTTGTACACAAGGAGTCAAGATGCAGGAAAATTCCCAGGACATCCTAAATCTCGTTGCGCAGACCATCTATGAAAAAAAAGGCTTAAATGTCTTAGCATTAGATGTAAGTGGCATTTCTTCTATTACTGATACAGTTATTGTAGCTGAAGGCAACGTCGATCGTCACGTGATAGCAATAGCAAAGTCTATTACGCAAAAGCTTAAGGATCAGGGAATAAGTCCAGTCTTTGTTGAAGGGATTCATTATGGAGATTGGGTAGTGCTCGACTACATGCAAATGATTGTGCATATTTTTATGCCTGGTTACCGAGAAAAATACCAGATTGAGCGCCTTTTTCCAGAAGCTGAGCTCATCGATTTAAACGTTAAGGCTGTGAAAGCTGTCTAATAACCCTCACTCCATGACAAAACTGCTTAAACATCAGAAATCCTCTCTAGGTATTGTCTGGCTTTCTAGCGTACCATGCTTTCATTAAAGCAGCATTTGAAAGTCTTCCGTAGGCTCGAATACCCCATCCAGCTATGCTAGTTATTGCAACCACTTCTGCCGTAACCTTTGCATGCGTTAAATAAGATGGAATGGATTTGAGCGCTAGTTTTGCTAATTCACCTGTAGAGCTATTATGGAACATAAATACCACTGAAGCTAAAGAGATTACTGTAAGCGCAACAACTACAACTTGTGGTTGGGTGGCTACGTTTTTCAAGTGATAGGGTAGTTTTACAACGGGCCACAAAAATACATTCCCTAATGTCTCGGTTTTATTTGGGGTATGCTTGACTTTAGTATATCCTTCAACATTGTTAGTTAATGTGAGGCCTGCATGGGCGAAAAAACCTACGCTTTGTGGATTTATTGAATTTGTCATGTCGTGTTTCCTGTTGTTATGTTATCAGGTGCGATTATGTCTTATCCTATATTACAAGTCAATGAAATAAAATTTTTTAATCCTGTGTTTTATTGATTGCATAACTTGGAAGAGTGTGATACACTCGATCTTCGAATATGAGGTGCTTTCTATGAATCAAAAGCGACGTGTAGTTATCACAGGTATGGGACTTGTTTCATGCTTTGGGCAGGATATCGATACTTTTTACCAAAAACTTTTAGATGGTGAAAGCGGTATTACAGATATCGATGCCTTCGACTGCTCAGATTACTCCACTCGAATTGCTGGACAAATCAAAAACTTTGATCCAGGCGAGTATCTCGATAAAAAGCAAGCTAGACGTCTTGACCCTTTTTTACGCTACTCTCAAGTAGCAGGTAAAGGTGCGCTCGAAGATTCTAAAGTCGATATGGACGCCCTTGATAAGTCTCGGTGCGGTATTTTAATTGGTTCTGGAATGGGTGGCTTGACAACGTTTTCTGAAGGCGTCCATACAATTCGCGATAAAGGATGCTCGCGTATCACTCCGTTTTTTATTCCGTTTATCATTACGAATATGGCAAGTGGTATGCTCTCAATTGACACTGGATTCACAGGGCCGAACTATTCGGTTTCAACCGCATGTGCTACAGCTAACTATGCCATTATTAATGCAGCGCGTCATATTCAAAACGGTGATGCTGATCTGATGGTCTGCGGCGGCACTGAAGCTCCTATTGTTCCAGTTGGATTGGCAGGTTTTTGTGTTATTAAAGCCATGTCAACGCGCAATGATGAACCTCTTAAGGCATCGCGTCCGTGGGATAAGGGCCGCGATGGTTTTGTGATCGGCGAAGGTGCAGGAGTGCTTATCCTAGAAGAGTTAGAGCATGCTAAAAAACGAGGCGCCAAAATTTATGGTGAGTACCTAGGTGGTGCTATGAATGCCGATGCTTTTCACATGACGGCAACTAAGCCCGATGGATCGGGTGTTGCTGATTGCATACGCATGGCGCTAGAAGATGGGAGCATCGATCCTAAGCGAGTTAACTATATCAACGCACATGCTACGAGCACACCTGTTGGCGATATGTGTGAAGTGCGTGGTATCCAATCGGTTTTTGGTGATCACTGTAAAAATATTGCCATGAATGGGACCAAAGCTCTTATTGGGCATTGTCTTGGTGCAGCTGGCAGCGTGGAGATGATAGCTACGCTTAAATCTATTGAAAAAGGCAAAATTCATCCAATGCCAAACCTCGATGATCCTGAAGAAGAGATCAAAGAGTTTATTGTACCCGGCACAGCTGCTGAGCACGATATTGACGTTGCGCTATCTAATTCTTTTGGCTTCGGCGGACACAACGCTGTTGTTGCTGTCGGGCGTTATCGTGATTGATTTATCCTATGGGATCGTTCCCTTTCGCAACATTCATAAAGGTTGGGAAGTTTTATTAATTCAACACCGTAAAGATCATTACTGGGGGTTTCCTAAAGGGCATTTAGAGAAAGGTGAAGAAATGCTTGATGGGGCGGCCAGAGAGCTCTTTGAAGAAACAAATTTAACTGTTGACAGACTGCTTTGTGAAACAGCGTTTGTTGAACACTACCAGTTTGAAATAGGCGGGCAAGTCGTTGAAAAAACAGTCACATATTTTGCAGCTTGTGTATCAGGTGATATCAAAGTGCAAGATGCAGAAATTCTCCAGGCTCGCTGGTGCCCTGTAACAGATGCCTATAATATCATTACATATGATGAAGCCAAAAATCTTTTCAAAACTGTTTTGACAAAAATTGCATAGTTTTTTATTGTAGCTGCCAGAAGCTATGATAAAATCAACTTTTACGAAAATTGCTCGGCTGCCTCCGTTGAGGCGTGATGCTATCTATCTTTTTATCTCATTAATGTTTCTTTGGGTGTGTGCCCCCCTATCAATTCCCTTGCCATTTTCACCAGTGCCTATTGTTTTGCAGTCAAATGCGATCATGTTTTGCGCTGTCCTGCTAGGCAGTCGATTGGGAACTCTTAATGCTATTTTGTTTGTTGCATTGGGTATTTTAGGCGTGCCAATTTGGCCGTCTGGAGCCTCTGGTTGGTCAGTTTTTATTGGTCCCACAGGGGGATACCTTTTTGGCTATGTACTGGGAAGTTTGACAACGGGGCTAATTTCAGAGTACAGAACGCCGTCTACTACCGCTAGAGATTTTATTGCTATGCTTTTAGGAACGGTAGTGATCAATGCTTTTGGCTTTGCTTGGCTGACACAGTTTATTGATCCATACACAGCTTTCATGAAAGGTGTTTTACCCTTCATTCCTGGCAATTGCTTAAAATTAGTCTTTTTTGTACTATTGCTTAAACACCTGCCGTTAGGTCGCTATAAAGTTAAGGAGATTCTATGAGAGCTGTTTGTCAAAAATTCATTAGTCGTAGTTGGGTAACAGATGTATTGCTTGTTTCACTTGCTTCTGTATTTATTGGCTTAATCGGTCAGCTGGCCATTCGCTTGCCTTTTTCACCAGTGCCAATCTATTTGCAAAATAACGCCATTTGCTTGGCAGGCTTTTTGCTGGGACGCAAACGTGGCGTAGCATGTGCGGTGCTCTTCATTGCGCAAGGCGCGATGGGACTGCCAGTATTTGCAAATGGTGGCTCAGGAATTGCTTATTTGATGGGCCCAACAGGTGGCTATATTTTTGGGTTCATTCTATCTGCTTACATTGCTGGATATCTTTCAGAGAGAAGAGGCTCGGCCTTAAGTGTATTCAACGCGTTAAACCTGTCTATTATCGCACACTATGTAACGGGATGCCTTCACTTGAGCACGTTTGTTGGTTTTCCTCAGAGTTTTTGGCTCGGCGTAGCGCCTTTTGTTCTAGGGGATTTGCTGGTTAATCTGGCGATATCGAAGATAGGGCACCACGCACGATCTTTGCTACTTCGTTAGAGGCACTGCCAACTGACCAATTGTGAGAGCCTTTTTCCCACGATTGAGGTTGCACCCAACGTTCCAGATGCCTATCTTTATACTCAGCAGGTGAGTGAGAATTTCCAACAGGGCCTTTCTTGCTATCTGGTCCTGGAACTGCCATTGTATCGCCTCCCTAAGCTTTATTGAACTACTCTTTCGGATAATCGTTTGCGGTTTTGTTGTCAACGCTACCCTTCAAATTTGTAACTTGTGGATGATGCTCGGCATTCTTAATTGCTTTTACTGCTGATTTTATAACATGGCATAATGAATACTTTTCAATTGTATTTTCCGAATATTCATCACTATTATTATCAATTCTCATAAGTTTAATTGTAATTAATATTTTAATTATTTGTCAATTTTTGTTTTGGAGCCTCTGGTTTTAAATTCTTGGCTTTGATACATTGAGAGTTATGTTTAAACGGTTTATCGCTTTTATCTTGCAGCGCATCTTAGCTTTACGCTATAGGATCCGCATTACAAAGACGGATCTTGTTCATGATCAGGGTGTTATTTTTATCCCGAACCATCCGGCACAGATTGATCCCATTATCCTAATGGCCCATTTATGGAGTCGATATCGCCCTAGACCTTTGGCAGTTGAGCACTACTATCATATGCCAGGGGCGGCTCATTTTATGCGCTTTGTAAGGGCATTGCCTATCCCCAATTTTGAAACTGCAACTAATACTTGGAAAATTCGCCGTGCTCACAAAACTTTTAGACGGATAAAGGAAGGGTTAGGCCGAGGCCATAACTTTTTAATTTATCCTTCCGGTCACTTGAAGCGAGAAGGGCATGAAATGGTTGGTGGCTCTATGGTTCATCAGTTGCTCCAAGAGTGCCCAAATGCAAAAGTTGTGATGGCGCGAACAACTGGACTTTGGGGAAGTAGTTTTTCACGGGCCATTACAGGCACAGCACCACCTTTTTGGAAAGCGCTTAGGCATGGTCTCGGTGTGCTGCTTAAGAATGGACTGTTTTTTGCGCCTCGTCGGGATGTAACAGTTGAGCTATGCGCTGCGCCAGATGATTTTCCTAGAAATGCTCCGCGCAGAGAACTTAACCGGTATATAGAAAATTGGATGAATCGCTACCATGATGAAAATGGTCAAGAAGTGAGTGAAGAGCCAATTAAACTTGTCAGCTACAGCCATTTTAAACGCGATGTTCCTAAAATCACCCGCCCAGAAAAAATACTGGCAAAAGATGTTAAAATTGATCCTAAGGTGCGTGCTGACATTATTGCTTATGTAGCTCAGGTAGCAGAGATTGATCCAAAAAAGCTCAACAATGAAACAGACTTAGTTCGAGAACTAGGGTTGGATTCTTTGGACATTGGGTCCCTTTCTGCTCATATTGATCAAAAGTATCACATTGCAACGCTATCTCCAGGGGACTTAAAAACGATTGGCGATGTTTGCCAAGCAGTCAGTGGAAAGGAAGAGGCAACACAGCTCCAGATTCCTGCTTTTCAACTTAAAAAATGTTGGCCTTCAGAAGAGCGTGCTCATACAGCTAAAGTGCCTCATGGCTTTACGATCCCTGAAGCATTTTTAGACGTGACAGAGCGTTTGAAAGATACTCATATTTGTGCAGATGCCATAACAGGTCCAATGACTTATAAAAAAATGCGTCAAGCAACTCTGATTTTAGCAGAGCGTATTCGTAAAATGGAAGGCGAGTATATCGGCATCATGCTGCCCTCGTCTGTAGCTGTTTATTTGCTGATTTTTGCAACTTGGCTTGCAGGTAAGACTCCTGTGATGCTCAATTGGACAAGTGGTGTGCGTACGCTTAACTATGCCCATGAACTGCTAAACTTAAAAACTGTGCTCAGCTCTCGTCGCTTTCTTGACCGATTGGATGTATTGGATATGGGAGAACTTGAAGATTCTCTGGTTCTGATGGAAGATGTAAAAAAGAGCATTTCCCTTTTTGAAAAAATTAAGGGCGCTTTTAAAGCTATGAAGAGCAATAAGCTTTTACTAGATGAGTTGGGTCTAAGCACTTTAACAGGAGACGATACGGCTGTTGTTCTCTTTACATCTGGTACAGAAACATTGCCTAAAGCTGTGCCTTTGACTCATTGCAACATTTTAGCAAACCAAGCAGCAGGGCTTTCTTGTGTAGACTTTACAGCACATGATACGATGTATAGCGTTTTGCCACCTTTTCACTCTTTTGGCTTTTCCATTACTGGAACTTTACCAATTCTCTATGGCATTCCCGTAGTATACGGACCTGATCCTACCGATGGCTCTATGATGGCACGCGATATTCAACACTGGAATGTTACTATTATGCTCTGCGCCCCATCCTTTTACAAAAATCTATTTCGTGCAGCCAAAAAAGAGCAGTTGCTAAGCATTCGTCTCTTTGTTACCGGTGCTGAAAAAGCCCCAGATGATCTTTTTCGTCTTGTCAAAGATCTTGGTCCAGATAAACAGATTTTAGAAGCCTATGGTATCACAGAGTGCTCCCCTGGTGTCACTGCTCAGCGTGCAGACTGCCTAGAAGGCGTAGGTAGACCTATTCCTGGCGTTGAACTACGCACCATTCACCCAGAAACACAAGAGGTGTTGCCAAAAGGTGCTTCAGGTGAGATTTGCATTCATGGACCATCTGTTTTTTCTGGCTATCTAGGCAACACTGCAAAAGATCCTTTCATAATGATAGAAGGGGATCGTTACTACCGCTCAGGCGACATCGGGTATGTCAATAAAAATGATTGTTTAATCATCGAGGGGCGCTTATCGCGCTTTGTTAAAATTGGGGCTGAAATGATCAGCTTAACAGCTGTTGAGGATGCGATTACAAAGCAGCTAGAGCCTTCTGACGATGCCCCATCTATCGCAATTGGCACAGGCGACGGAGAAAAAGGGGCTCAGCTCATTTTATTTACAACGCTTGATCTCAGCAAAGACAAAATCAACGAAATGCTCAAAGATTCAGGCTTTGGTCGTATTGTAAAAATTCATGACTTGAGACGAATAGATGAGATCCCTCTCACAGGCACTGGTAAAATCCACTACCGCGTTTTGGATGAAATGGTATGCAGCTAAACTTATATTGCACAAAAGATCGCGTAAAGAAGCCTGTCACTGCCCTAGATGGTCAGACC
>JAUILX010000123.1 GCA_030433395.1 Chlamydiia bacterium | reverse complement strand
CCTAGATGAGATCCATCAGAGAGCAGGTCTTGAAAACGAGGAATATCTTTTGGCTGGCAGATGATCAGAATTTCGCGAATATTGGCTTGCATGAGTGTTGCAAGTGGGTAGTAGATCATTGGCTTATCGTATATAGGAAGGAGCTGCTTACATGTGCTAAATGTTATGGGATAGAGTCTAGACCCTACACCCCCTGAGAGAATGATTCCCCTCACTCTTGGGGTTCCAACTCAAAAGTAGCACCATCTTCGATGAGTTGATCGATGTATCCGATTGTATAGTCTACACCCTCTACAAACCGTTTGTCCTCTAGCATGTACAGATGAAATGGAATGGTGGTATGGATTGGGCCTATATGAAAAGCTGTAAGCACACTTTTTGCATTTGCTAATGCTTCGCTCCGATCTTTACCGTTAACGATCAGCTTGGCAATCATGGAATCATAGAAAGGGGGTATAGAGTAACCTGAATAACAAGCTGTATCAACACGCACATTCGGTCCGCCTGGCGGAATAAAATACTCAAGGCGTCCTGGAGAGGGCATAAAATTGTTTGCTGGATTTTCTGCGTTGATGCGAAACTGGATAGAGCAGCCGCGAAACTCGACTTCCTTTTGTCTCACTGACAGCTTGTTTCCCATGGCAACAAGAAGCTGTTCTTTTACAATATCAACGCCTGTTAGCTCTTCTGAAATGGTATGCTCAACTTGTACGCGTGTGTTAGCTTCCATGAAGTAGAAATGTTTGTCTTTGTCGAGTAGAAATTCCACTGTACCTGCGCTAGAGTATTTTGCAGCTTCTAAAATACGAACAGCTGCTTCACCCATTTTCTTACGCATTGATGAAGAAACAAGGGGGCTGGGCGTTTCTTCAATGAGCTTTTGACGGCGGCGTTGAATTGTGCAGTCACGCTCTCCTAGATAAACATAATTGCCGTGCTTATCTCCTACAACTTGAATTTCAACGTGACGAGGATCTACGATCATCTTTTCAAGATAAACGTCTGGATTACCAAATGCAGCTTCTGCTTCTGTGCGAGCTGCTGTAAACTTGCGAGCAAAATCCTCTTCGCTCTCTGCCACGCGGATCCCCTTTCCCCCACCTCCTGCAGAAGCTTTTATGAAAACAGGAAAGCCGATTTTTTTTGCTTCTTTTATCGCATCATCACAATTGTCGACGATACCTTCAGTGCCTGGAATGATCGGACATTTTGCTTTTTTAGCTGTTTTTTTGGCTTGCGATTTGTTCCCAAGCATATTGATGGCATCCGAGGACGGGCCGATAAAGGTTATACCACAACTCTCACAAATGGAAGCAAAGTGTGCATTTTCACTTAAAAAACCGTAGCCTGGATGCACTGCATCAGCGCCTGTGATTTCGCAGGCAGATAAAATGTTTGGAATTTTCAAGTAGGAACTTGAGGCTGGGCCATCACCGATACAAATTGCTTCATCGGCAAGCAATACATGCAAGGCTTCTGAGTCAGGCTTAGAGTAGACAGCGACTGTCTGCAGCCCTAAATCGTGACAAGCTCGGATGATACGAACGGCAATTTCACCGCGGTTAGCAATCAGTACTTTTTTCATCTTTAAGTAATTTTAAAAAGTTTAGTCCCAAACTCTACAGTCTCGGTGTTCTCGACACAAAATTCTTCGATACAACCTGAGACACCGGCTTTAACTTCGTTCATGACCTTCATAGCCTCAACAATACAGACAACTGTGTCTGGAGTCACTTGATCTCCCACCTTAACAAATGGAGGATCATCGGGTGATGGACTGTTGTAAAATGTGCCGACCATTGGAGAACTGATATAACGACATTCCGCTGTAGAAACTGGAGCTTCAGAGGCAACAGGTGCATCTTCAAGAGGTTTAGGAGATGGGGCTGGGGCTACTTGCTGCGTTTGTGTAATAGGCGAGGAGATACCTCGTTTTAAAATGACTTCAAAACCTTTTTCTCGTATGCAGATTTCGCTTAAGTCTGCTTCCTGCATCGCTGCCATCAGCTCTTTGATTTCATCTAAATCCATATATATTATATCCGTTGTATGTATTCACCACTATGGGTATCGACTTTGATTACATCACCAGCTTCAATAAAGGTTGGAACGTCGATACGCGCACCCGTTTCAATGACCGCAGCTCTTGATGAGCTTGCCATGGCTTTGCCTTCAATGCCTTTTGCATCGTGCTCTTCGCATTTCATCACCATCACTTCTAAAAATTGAGGCAGTTCAATTGAGAAGATCGTCTCTCCATAAAACATAGCTTTTAGCTGGATTCCCTCTTTCATATAGTGAATTTTCTCACCAATGATGTCCGCTGCGACGCTAACTTGTTCGAGTGTATCAACATCTAAAAAGATATGATTCTTTCCTTCTGGATAGAGATACTCGATCTGACGCGGGGTTAAGGCAACTTCTTCAACTTCTTGGTCTGGCTTGAAGTTTTTTTCAACAAGCTCATCATCCATGAGATTTTTGAGCTTGGTTTTAATGAATGGAGTGCCGCGCGCCACTGTCACCTTTACACTGGATTCAACACGGAAAATCTTACCCTTGATCGATATGGTCATCCCAGGGGCGATTTGGCTACTCGTAATTTTTGTATTGGTACTCATATGCTAACTTTTTCACTTCGCTTATTGCATCTATTGTAACATCAACATCACATTTTAAACCAGTGTTATTTAGTCCTCTACCAAAACGCAGATGCGCAGTGCGCATATTGAGCTTCTTAGCAGGACTTAAGTCTGATTGAATGCGGTCTCCGACAACTAAAATATTTCTTGGGTCTTTTGATTTTAATATAATTTTTTCATAAATACTGGCTTTATCATGATCTTCACACACTTCAATGAAAGCAAAACAACCCAAGTCAATTCCTGCACGCTCCAGCTTTTCAACCTGCTGCTCATAGCGCCCCGCAGAAACAATGCCTAATTTGTGCTCGCCTTTGAGCTCATCGATAAGCTGTTTTGCGCCTGGCACGCATTTGACTTCAATAGCGTTTAAGGGAAACCGATTAACCAGCTTCATCACCTCAATTGCCGAATGCTCGTCTAAAAATTCTTTAAGGACATCTGATGAGGAATAAGCGTTTTCATTAGCCTTAAGCAAAGCATCAGCAGGTATTGAGACGCAAGCGGCTTCTAAGGCCCATTTTAAAGCAAAGGGAGTGATTGAGTGGCTCGTATCGATGAGGGTATCGTCTAGATCAAAGATGATTAACAATTTTCATTAACTCCTCTGCTAATTTGTTTGAGTCATGGCGAATGAGGCTGCGCTTCATCATGTCTTTTACAGGAGCGCTTTCCAACTCACCCAGCAAATTTGCAAGTTTAACTCGAGCATCATCGATATCATTGCGCACCAAGTCCCCTTCACTAGCGTAGCTTTCAATTAAATCTTCTGGAGGATCCTGATCATTGACCAAAATATAGTCAAAGATATCTGTTCCAACAAATCGCTTGATTTCTTCTAAGTAATCGCTAACTTTATAGCCTGTTGTCTGCCCTTTCCTATTCATCAAATTGACCACAAAGACTTTCTTAGCATGGGTTTCAATGAGTGCCTCGCGCAAGCCTTCTACTAATAAGTTTGGAATAAGCGATGTATGCAAACCTCCGGGGCCAAGCACAACTAAATCGGCATTATGAATCTCGTCTAAAGCCCGAGGATTAGCTTTTGGATAGGGCTCTAAGTAAATACTTCGATATCCTTGATCAATGTTTTGTG